>NZ_JAUBVR010000035.1:0-11107 GCF_036705955.1 Microcoleus sp. A6-C6
GTGATGCTATATCTGCCCATTTTTGTGACTTATTTATGCCTTCTTTAATTCCCCAATCTTAGACCTGAATCCTTACGCTTTAGCTACCAAAACATTAACCCCGCCGCTAGCTTTAATACTAGCCTTGAGCTTGAGTTCATTTACATCGTCTCCCGTACCATTCGCATTTTGGCGATCGCTCACGTAGAAGCCATCGAGAACTTTATAGGCATCTGAGGCATTAAAGCCAGATTGTTTCCATTGAGAAAGTCCAGAAGTATCAAAGCCGAACGCAAAGTTAGCTTTAGCTTCAAACTCTCCCTCTAACTTGCCGTTGACACCTACATTTACCTTAGGAATGGAGTAGATAGGAAACTCTTGATCAATCTTGAAGTTAAAGTCTAGTTTTGGCACTTTATAGGTGAACAAGTTGACATCCGGTTTACCCATCAGCAAGTCGATGGCAGATTGAGGATTGGTCAAGATCGGAAAACTCAGCCCATCCATCTTTTGAAAGAGGGTCAGCAACTCTTGAGTCTTGCCCTTTGACTTTGATTTAGCTTGGTCAGTGGGAGATGCCGGGATTTTGGTTTTAGTTGTCTTAGCGGTTTTAGTATCAGCGTTGGGATCTGTGGCATCGAAATCGATCGCGTAGTCACCTAAATCTATAGCAATGTTGCCCTCTTGAGATGAAAGACTCTTGAGCAAATGACTTGCTTCGCCGATGTACTGAAGGGCATCTAGGAATCGAGTATCGATCTTTTTGCCTGCCAGCTTTGCACCCACTTCGACCAGCGTCACCTTACCATCCTTCGGCGTCACCTTGCCATCCTTGCCATCGTTATTTTGGTCAAAGAAATCCCTGATAGCACTGAATTCAGACAGCAGTTTAATATCGCTGTTGAGTGCAGTAATGATAGGACGAGCCGGGTTAACAACATCATTGACTTTGGTAATAATAGGTTTGGCAAAACCCGTGATAAAGCTACCCAAGTCGAGCTGCATATTTTTGAATGCAACATTTGGTTTTTGCGGCCCGGTTAATTGATCGTTGGCGTAATTGAAAATCGGCCAATTGACTGCTAAGTCGAAGTTGTAGGAGGGGATAGCTGCATTCCCGTTAATGCTAGTTTTAGCTTTTAAACCGAGATTAGCACTGCTATTTAAGGTGGGAGTCAATAAGTCTGACAACTGATAGTTGCTGGTCAGTTCTGAGAAAGTTAAGCGATCGCCATCATTATTATCTCCCAAATTATCCAAATCATTTAATTTTACTGCAAATTTTGCTTGAGCTTTGGTAGGATTTTTGGCATCGTTGGCAAGGTCTATTTGGAAAAATCCTAAGTTACCTTGGGCATTGAAATTATCATCGAGACCAGCTTCTACATTGGCTGCCAGTTTAGTTTTGTTGGTGTCAACATAGAAGCCAAAATCTTTATTGACGCCAAATCCCAAGGACAAATTGCCGTCAAATTTGGATTGCGCTTTACCATTGACATTTAAACCTAATGCCGGAATTCCTAAATCTCCAGAAAGGTTAACATCTGGGAAATCATAATTTCGATCTAGAGAAATTTGCAGGTTGATATCGTCTGGAGTCCCATTACCAATTACCTTCAAACTCGGTCTGGGGAAATAGAGACCTAGAAAAGATTTTGTCGAGACGGACTCAGGGAAATATTTTCTTAATCCTTCTTGCAAATTGCTGGCAAGTTTTTGAGTAAAGCGCTGGCTAAATTCAGAAGTTAATTTTGAACCTAATGCTTCGGAATTGAAATTACCACCAATCGAGTCTTGGATGAGAGATTGAAGGGTAGAACTGAGGCTGCTAACACTCAATGACTTCAACTCATTAACCGTACTCTCCCTCACAGTGTCAATGAAATTTAAAGCATCTGAATTGCCTGGGATAACATCTTTCAGTTTCCCTAAAATTGGCAAGTTAACTTGCATTAAATTTTGATTCAGATTGTCCTGAAGCTGATTTAATTGTTGACCTAACTGTTCTAATGTTTGCCCCCATTCAAAAGAGACATTATCGATGTTAACTGTTGGCTGTTGCGGTGTCGTTAATTGACCGTTAGCATAATTAACGATCGGCCACTTAACACCCAAATCGAAACCGAAGGAAGGAAAAGCAGGATTGTCCTTAATGCTAGTTTTAGCTTGGAGACCTAGATTAGCATTCGCAGTTAAGGTAGAATCGAATAAATCTGACAACTGATAGTTGCCGTTCAGTTCTGAGAGAGTTAAGCGATCGCCATCATTCGCACCTCCCAAATTATCTAAATCTTTCAAATTGACGGCAAACTTAGCTTCAGTCTTAGTGGGATTTTGAGCTTGATTATTCAGGTCAACTTGTAAAACGCCTAAATTGCCTTTCGCCTTAAACTTGTCATCGATTCCTGCGTCAAAATTAGCTGTCAGCTTGGTTTTGTTGGTATCTATAAAGCAACCAAAATCTTTATTGACACCCACAGCTATTGACAAGTCAAAATCCGCTTTTGATTGTCCTTTTCCATCTGTAGTAAAACCTAATCCTGGTACTGCTAAATTTTGGGAGAGGTTAGCATCGGCAATTTGATATTGTTTGCCAATGTAAATTAGCAAAGTATTTTCATCTTGAGTGGAATTTTGATTTACCTTAACCTTGAACTCTGACCCAAGTACATTGCGGATAGTTGTTTCTAACTGATCTGTCGTTTGATTTGCCCCATTTTTAACTGCATCGACTAGCTTAGTCTTGAAGTTGCTAATAAAATCTGGAGAAATGTTCTTGAGTGGGCCGATAATGGGTAGGTTAACTGCCTGTAATTGATTGTCAAAAATTTTCTCAAGTTTATCCAATCCAGCTTCTACACCGCACCAATTCTTTGCATCGATGCCACCAGCAATGGTGTCATTGCCAATCCTTCGCGGTGCAGATGACGTTGGTGTTGGCGTGACTGGTGTCGGTGTCGGCGAATTTGAGTCTGGCGGTAGCGGTGCTCCCGTCGGAGTCGGTGTTCCCGTCGGAGTTGGTGTCGGAGTTGGTGTTCCCGTCGGTGTCGGAGTCGGCGTTCCCGTCGGTGTCGGAGTCGGCGTTCCCGTCGGTGTCGGAGTTGGTGTCGGTGATGGCGTTCCCGTCGGTATCGGCGTTGGAGTTGGTGTTGGTGTCGGCGCTATATCGTTATCGGTAATCGCCACCGTCGTGTCCACAATCCCAATTCCGTTATACTTAGCATCAGCACTCGCAGCCGTATGAGAAATACTGCCCGTATGATTTCCTTCAACAACCGCATCGTCAACAGCGGTGACAGTGACTGGTTGCGTGACATTCCAGTTAGTCGTGTCGAAATTAATCGGTGCGATCGCATTTATTTGACTGCCCGTATTAAAGCTAACTGTGACCGGTGCAGTTGGCTGCGAATTTAGTTTAAGTGTATAAGTGCCAGTCGCAACTCCTTCTGTAGCAGTTGTGCTCGCAGGAGAAATGCTGACACCTGCTGTATCGTTATCGCTATTGCTAACAGTGACATCGGTGGGATTGAGGTTGCTGTAATTGCTATCAGTGCTCGCAGCGGCAGCGGTGACAATAGTGTAAGCGCGATCGCCATCGGCTACACTGTCGTCAACACCTGTTACCGTTACCTGCTGCGGAGTATTCCAGGTATTGGGAGTGAAAGTTAGGCTATTTGTCGAAACAGTTCCCTCTGCGGGATTGTCACTGGTGAGTGCGATCGCCACTGGTGCGATCGGCTGCGTGTTCAGGACAACGCTGAAATTAGCCGTACCGCCTGCTTCAGTCGTAGTTAATCCCGCTGTCGGGTTAACGGTAATCCCAGGAGTTTCGTTGTCGCTGTTAGTAACGCTGACATCCGAAGGATTGACATTGTTGTAATTGCTGTCGGTACTAACAGCCGCAGCGGTAACGATATTATAAGTTTTACTGCCATCAGCAATGGTGTCGTCAACACCCGTCACCGTTACCGTTTGCGGTTGATTCCAGTTAGCAGATGTGAAGGTTAAACTATTGCTAGAAACTTTTCCCTCCGCCGGATTGTCACTACTCAAACCAATGCTCACGCTAGCACTAGGTTGAGTATTAAGTTTGACGGTAAATGTCGCAGTGCCACCCGCTTCTGTCGTCACTGATCCGCTAACGGGATTGACTGCAATTCCGGCAGTATCGTCATTAGTAATAGTCGTTGTCGCGCTAGCAGTTGTAATTGTCGGAGTTTGACCGGGTGCAACTGGATTCGATAACGTGACAGTAATAGTTTCGTCAGGTTCGATCGCACTATCGCCTAAAACATCCAGCGTCAAAGTTTTGGATGTCTCGCCCGCAGCGAAATTAACCGTACCAGTCAGACCGGTTGCCCCGGAAGTACCGCCGATCTTGTTATAGTCAGTACCGTTGACAGCAGTTCCGGCGATCGCATAATTGACGCTACTCGCCGCACCAGTGCCGCCGCTGCGAGTCACAGTAAAAGTTAAAGGAGTTGTGCCTGTGTTGCCTTCGAGGATACTGGGAATACCAGCAGCAATGGCGTAAGAAATTTGACCGTTAGCTGCAATTGTCAGTGTTGTTTGTTTTGTTGTACCAGCAACGCCTCCAGTAATTGTACCCAAGTTGAGAATTGCGGTTTCGGCGTTCTCTGGAATATTGTCAGGCTTAATAGTAAATGCAACATTCTGGGTAAGTGCCACACCTGTTGCACCTGCGGCGAAAGTTATCGAGGTAGGGGAAATCGTGTAGTCTAAATTTTGGGTAGCTGTGCTACTCGGATCGATAACAATTGGTACAACTACATCGTTTAAGGGAGTGCCGCCACTGATGGTAACGGGAATATTAATTACTGTGTCTGTTGTTCCTTCTGTACCGCTGAAAGTAGCCGCACCAAAATTGACTGTATTGGGTGAATTCAACAGAATCGAGACATTTTTAGAGGAAAAATTCGGCGTAGCTAAATCCAACTTGCCGTCAGCATTAAAATCTGCCGCAGCCATGAAACGGGGAATTGTTCCGACACTAAAATTAGTGGCCGTACCAAAATTACCCGTACCATCCCCCAACAAGACTGAGACGTTGTTATCGCCGCCGTTGGATGCAGCTAGATCGAGTTTGCCGTCGGCGTTAAAGTCGCCCGTTACCACAGATTCGGGAGACGATCCGACACTAAAGTTGATGGCTGTACCAAAATTACCCGTACCATCCCCCAACAAGACTGAGACGTTGTTAGTGGCAGTGTTCGATGCGGCGAGATCGAGTTTGCCGTCACCATTAAAGTCGCCTGTAACGACAGAATGATTCCCTGTCCCCGCGCTAAAGTTAACGGGGGCGCTAAAGTTGCCAATACCGTCTCCCAACATCACGGAAATGTTGTTAGTAAGGCTATTGTTCGATGCGACTAAATCGAGTTTGTTGTCGCCGTTAAAGTCGGCTGTGGCGATTGAAAGAGATGTTCCTGCATTAATATTAACGGGAGTGCTAAAGCTACCGATACCGTCTCCTAAAAGAATTGAAACGTTGCTACCCGCTGTGGCTAAATCGGCCTTGCCATCTCCATTAAAGTCGCCCGCTGCGATCGCCCTCGGATTTATCCCTGAACCGAAGTTGGTAGGATTACCAAAAGTACCTGTACCTGTCCCCAACCGGATCGAAACGAAATTGCCGTTGGTGCCAGTGGTAGGATTCGCCACAGCTAAATCGAGGTTGCCGTCTGCATTAAAGTCGCGGATTGCAATGGAATTGGGAACCTCGTTGCCAAGGTTAAATAAGTTGGCAGCAGTACCAAAGCTGCCCGTACCAGTCCCTAACAATATAGAAATATCTCTGGAGTTAAGGTTTGCCACGGCTAAGTCGGGGAAGCCGTCGCCGTTTAAGTCGCCCGGTGCGATCGAAATGGGAGTTGCCGTCGCAGCAAAGCCGGCGCTGAAGTTGGTGGCCGCACTGAAGCTGGAGAGAACGTAGTTGTAACCTGTCAGAACTTGCGGCCAAAATGCTAAAGGTGCTTTAATTTTCCCTACTGTCACTTCCAATTCCCAGTCGCCACCCAATGCTGCAATGCCTGTAAGCCTGGAAGAAGCTGCAACACTAGCTCCTGTTAGCTGACTCAAGCGCTGTACAAATGCTTTACCTAAATTTCCCTCAGCAACATTGCAGCCGTAGAGAAGAATTTCAGCATTTGGTGTTAGCCAGCGCGTCCATGCCTTGACTGCTTTGAGGAAATTGTCGGCGCGATCGCTCAACTTTTCCCAACTCAACTGAATTTTACCTAGTTCCAGGCTGCCAGGTGTGCCGTGAGAGATGATGTGAATTTCTGAAAATTTACCTCCCTGCAACGCTTCTGCAATTTGTTCTAAGCCGTTGCAGTTAGAATCCAATAGAATTACTTCGGTTCCAGGGATAACGCCGTCTGCTAAAGTTTGATAGTCTGGTACGGCTGTGTCGATAAATGCGATCGATCTGCTAGAAGGTTGGGTGATTGAGTTGGACATAATACACCTACCGATCGGCTAACAATTGTCATAGCTGATGTCTAGACCGCTGGCAGCTATGCAAGGGGTTTGATTAATATCTGGCGCATGCAAAGAAATTCATGTGAATCGAACATAGCCTTTTTACTGAAATCCTCATCAAAAATTTACATTAATTATAATTTTTGTCGTGAAATTACTTAATTTTTTGTAATATACCGAAATTAAGCAGTGTAATTTATACCAAATCCGGCTTCTATAAGTAAGTGGGTACAAATAAACAAAACGTGGGTCGGGGGGGTTTTGCACCAATAAACTCTCTTGTATCTCGCGATCCAGGCTAAACCCGCCCCTAAAATATTTTATTGTTTTTTCGCGCTTGTCTACTTACCCCGCTTAATCATTTGTCAGGAATAGCTGTGCTTGTCTATTAAGGCAATGAACAAGGAGAGGGAAAGGAATAAATTTGTTATTCGGAAGGGGAGTAAGAATTGGGCTTCCCTCTCCGATCGAGGGGAGGGGAGAGGGGTCAAAGGACTATTGCGATCAGTGCAAGATATCAGTTGAAATCGACTGCACTAATCAGACTGGACGACACCCCATTTAGAGAAGCTAAAATTTCTCCGGTTGCCGCCAAGCGAATTAAGGTTGCACCGCCATTTTGAGCGATCGCCAATTGTGCAAAAGTAATGCCGCTGGCGAGTGTTAGTAAATCTGTGCCATCTTCAAAATCGGCGATCGTATCAATGCCAGAATTGGCAGATAGTAGGAAGCGATCGCTCCCGATGCCTCCAATCAAGCTATCATCTCCCATTTCACCGCTGAGGAAGTCGTCGCCATCACCGCCATTGAGCAGATCGTTGCCTTTGCCGCCGCGCAAGGTATCATTGCCAGTGCTACCGTCTAGGATATCATCACCTAGATTGCCAAAGATGATATCACCACCGTCGCTACCGGTGATAGTATCAATTCCCTTGCCACCATAAAGGGTATCGTCGCCAAAACCGCCATTGATTAAGTCATTGCCTTGATTGCCATTAATCCAGTCATTGCCGTTAAACCCGAAAATCAAATCATTCCCTTTTTTGCCGCTGAAAACATCGTCGCTGCTGTCGCCGCCTAGAGTATCGTCGCCATCAGTACCGATTTTTTGATTGGGGGAATTGTTGACTAATTCTATGCCGCTGTCGGGGAAAGGTTGGGCAGGAGTGGAGTCACTGTTTACACTCTGGCGAATTGTTGGGTTATTGACGGTTGCTGATTGAATTTGTGCGTCTAAAGATGTGCCTGTATTTTCGGCGATCGCCTCTTGAATTGTCTTGCTGCCGATCGCGACTTGCTGCAAGTCTTTGGCAACTTCACCTTGTTCTACTTGTTGTACCTTGGCAATTTTAGTTGCTGCGTCTGCTAATGGGAGGTTGCTGGAGGCGATCGCCCGTACCCGCTGATTCCCTTCTGCGATAATTTTAGCAACTTCCGGTGCAAGATTAGATGCTGTCTGTGCTTGCAGTTGAGTGGCGGCTGACTGAATGACGGTTTGTAATTGCGCGGGATTGGTTAAATCGACAGCGCCGGATTGAATTTGGTTAGCAATGGTAGAAATTAGGCGATCGGCAATTTCAGTTTTAGCAATATTGGAACCACCGCTAATCAAATTCGTTGTCAAAATAATTGCATTTTGTACCTGAATATGCACTGCATAAACAGCCAAACCGTTAGAGTCATTTTGGGTAATTGCTTGTAGCGGATCGTAGCTAGTCAAGTCAATTGCTGGCGATACTCCAAATGCTGCTTTAACTTTAGTCTCTGCTTCATTAGGATTAATACCTTGTGCAACCAACTTCTCCATCAAAGTGGTTAAAGGAGTAACCACCGTAGCATCTGGTGTTGCAGTTAGTGGCGTTTGCTGCGGTAAATAAGTCGCCGTATTGATGCCGTCAGTAACGACAAGTCTGCCTTCATCCGGTTCGAGTTCGCCGCTGTTGTTTTTGTCAAATTCGGGGAGAGAGACATCTAAGTTAAAACTGCCATCGACGTTAGAAATTGTGAAAGGTTCTTTTTCATCTTGGATGCCGTTAAAGTTAGCATCAAAGAAAACTTTGGCTCCAGTCAGGTAACTGTTAACACCGCTACCGCTCTTTCTTGAACTTTCTCCAGTGCCAAATTTTGCTAACTCAAATGTGGCAAAATCTTTTTTCCAAACTGTTTGTTTTCCTTCCCAAAATTCCCAAGGAACTATAGCTTGAACCTCTAGCCCTAAAAAAGCATTAACTTGACCTGATATATCAAAAAGTTCCCAGGGTTTGCTAATGCGGGACCCAATTTCAGAACCTCGGATTTTACCGTCGCTTGTGCCGTTGTTTTCTCCAATATCTACTAAATCAATGCCTATGCTTCCTTCTATTCCAGCCGTTCCATAAAGGCTGGCAACCACTGCATTTACTCCGACACCTGCTTTAATACCAGCATTGATTTTAAGTTCATCAACATCCGCACCAGTACCATCGGCATTTGCGCGATCGCTCACGTAAAAACCATCTAAAACTCTGTAGGCTGATGACGGAGAAAATTCATCGTCTTTCCATTCTTTTAATCCGTAGGTATCATACCCAAATGCGAGGTGTGCTGACGCATTAAAGTTGCCTTCAATCAATCCTGATATCGGCCCAAATATAGGAAACTCTTTTCTAAAATTGAAGTCTATTCCCAGGGGAGGCATATCGTAGGTGAAAAGGACAACATCTGGCTTTCCTAAAAGGAGTTGAATCGCTGTTTCTGGCTTCGTTAAAATTGGCAAATCTAAGCCAGAAACACTCTTAAATTTATTGACAAACTTTTTTTGATTGCCGCCTGTTTTAGAATTGATTTGTTGAGAAATATCCGACACTGAGTTTGTCAGTTTCGGTGTTTTGTTTTTGAGGCTAGAGTTGGGCTTGGCAACATTAATATTCCCTAAACTGTAGGAGCCTAAATCGATCGCAATATTTCCTGAAGAGTTTGACAGGCTATTTGCCAATTGCGATATCTCGTCGATTTTGATAACTGCATTTAAGAAGTCAGTAGCAACATTACCGCCGGATAATTTAGTTGCCAGTTCCAAGATCGAAACTTGGCCATCTCTATTGTTATCGAAGGGTTCACCAACGCCAATTTCTGACAGTAACTTAGTGTCTGTATTCAGGAAATCGATAACAGGTCTAAAAGGATCGATTATATCAGAAACAGTGGTGAGTATTGGTTTAGCTAAGTTACTGATAAAGGTTCCTAAATCGAGTTTGAGGTTGTTAAATTCGACTTTCGGGTTAGGCAATCCGCCAAAGGGATTGTCGGTGGTTGGCGAACCTATATTTCCCTGATTATTTGATGGCAAGAATGAAGATGAATTTGAAGTCGTGCCTGTGTTTGAATTTGCGGAACCTAGCGATTGATTTAACGCTGAAAAATTTGGGCTAGATAAAAGTGCTGAATTGAAATTTGATATACTCGATGAACTTGACGGAGAAGTTGAGGATGAAGGCGAATTATTTAATTTACCATTCTTATAATCAATCAGCGGCCAATTGACTGCTAAATCGAAGTCAAAAGATGGAAAAGCAGCATCTCCGTCGATGCTAGTTTTGCCGTGCAAACCGAGATTGGCATTACTGGTTAAGCTAGATTGAAATAAGTCTTCTAACTGATAACTGCCGTCTAACTCAGACAAAGTTAAACGATTGCCATCATCAGCGCCGCCCAGATTATCTAAGTCATTCAACTTGACTTCAAAGTTGGCATCTAGTTGAGTTGGGTTTTCCGGATCGTCGGTGAATTCAGCTTGTAAAAAAGCGAGGTTGGCTTGAGGTTTAAATTTTTTAGGAAGTCCTAACTTAAAGTTAGCATTTAATTTGGTATTGTCAGTATCGATGTAGCAGCCAAAATCTTTGTTGTAACCGACACCAATAGATAACTCATAGTCAAAGTTAGGTAATTGCTCAGGTAGATTTAAGAATTTAGAAGCAACTGGTGAAATCGCTGTTTGATAAGGAACGCTTGAACTAAAACGAGATACATTACCACTATCTATAATAGTTGCTAATGTGTCTGAATCGCTGATAGTGGAATTGATACTTGATGATTCTATCTCATTGGATAAATTGGCAAAGCGAGAGAGGTTGGTAGTCGGTGCTGCGAAAACTTGACTCCCGGGCTTCGGAGTTTTTTTGACTTTTAAGCCTAGTGCTGGCAGCCCTAAATCTTCAGCAAAATTAATATTATCGAGCTGATATTTTTTGCCGATTTTAATGACTAAGTTAGTGTCATTGGGATTTGAACTACTCTCGACTTTAACATCGAATGCCGAACCAACAACCTCCTGAATGCTATTTTCTAGCTGACTAGGTGTGAAATCAGTTGCATTTTTAACCGTATTGACTAGACTATTTTTGAAATCGCTAATAAAATTAGGAGAAATACCGCTGAGTCGTCCTAAAATTGGCAATTTGAACACATTGAGTTGTTCGTTAACAATGTTTTCCAGTTTGTCTAATCCTTTTTCCAAACCGCACCATAGGGTTTTGTTATCGGTAATGCCTACAGGTGTTGGCGTTGGGGTAACAGGTGTTGGCGTTGGGGTAACAGGTGTTGGCGTTGGGGTAACAGGTGTTGGCGTTGGGGTAACAGGTGTTGGCGT
>NZ_JAUBVR010000035.1:11207-65956 GCF_036705955.1 Microcoleus sp. A6-C6
TGGGGTAACAGGCGTTGGCGTTGGGGTAACAGGCGTTGGCGTTGGCGCAGTGTCGTTATCGGTAATGGCGACATTGACACCCCCAATTGCGATCGCACTATACTTGCTATCGGTACTGGTAGCTGTATGAGAAACACTGCCCGCATGATTTCCTTCGACAACCGCATCGTCTGTAGCCGTTACTGTGACTGACTTCGCCACATTCCAGTTAGTAGCGTCAAAGGTGATGGGCGCGATCGCACTTATTTGATTCCCCGTATCAAAACTGACTGTTACCGTTGCCGTTGGCTGAGTATTTAACTCAACGCTGTAACTGCCAGTCGCACCGCCTTCTGTAGCAGTTGTATTAGCAGGATTAATTGTAATGCCAGGAGTTTCATTATCGCTGTTGCTGACGCTGACATCCGAAGGATTGAAATTGCTGTAATTAGTATCGGTACTGACAGCAGCAGCAGTAACGATATTGTAAGTTTTACTGCCATCAGCAAGGCTGTCGTCAACACCAGTAACAGTTACAGTTTGCGGTGCATTCCAGTTAGCGGGAGTGAAGGTTAAACTGTTGCTAGAAACTGTACCTTCAGCGGGATTGTCACTGCTTAAACCAATAGCAACGTTAGCACTCGGTGTAGTGTTAAGTTTCACTGTAAATGTAGCAGTGCCACCCGCTTCTGTCGTCACTAATCCGCTGACAGGATTGACGGTAACTCCGGCAGTGTCATCATTACCGATCGTAGTTGTAGCGGCAGCAGTAGTAATAGTCGGAGTCGGGCCGGGTGCAACCGGATTTGACAAAGTAACAGTAATAGTTTCATCCGGTTCAATTATGGCATCGCCCAACACATCTAAAGTAATCGTTTTGGATGTCTCGCCCGCAGCGAAATTAACCGTACCAGTAACGCCAGTTGCCCCAGCAGTACCGCCGATATTATTGTAGTCGCTGCTGTTTGTAGCAGTTCCTGCGATCGCATAATTTACACTGCTGGCAGCATCTATACCGCCGCTGCGAGTCACGGTAAAAGTAACAGGAGTTTTGCCGCTGTTGCCTTCTGCGATGCTAGCAGTACCAGCAGCAATGGCGTAATCTACGGCATCATTGGCAGCAATTGTCAGTGTCGCTTGATTTGTTGTACCCGCAATCCCGTCAGTAATTGTGCCAAAGTTGAACACCGCTGTTTCGGCGTTCTCAGGGATATTGTCAGCTTTGACAGTGACTGCTATATTCTGAGTGAGGGTGTTGGTACCTGCACTGAAGGTGAGAGTGGTAGGTGAAAAAGTGTAGTCGGAATTTTGGGTGGCAATGCTGCTGGGGTTAATTGCGATCGGTACAACTACATCGCTGAAGGGATTGCCGCCACTGATGTTGACGGGGACATTAACGAGGGTGTCTGTTGTTCCTTCAATGCCAGTGTAAGTGGCGGCACCGAAATTCACCTCAACGGTTGTATTCAGCAGGATCGAGACATCGTTAGAACCGCTGTTGGCGGTGGCGATATCGGGTTTGTTGTCGGCGTTAAAATCTTTGATGGCGATCGCTTTTGGATTTGTCCCGACTGCGTAGTTAATGGGGTTGCCAAAGGTGCCTTGACCGGTTCCAGTTAGAATAGAAACGTTGTTTGATTGATTGTTAGCCACGACGATATCGAGTTTGCTGTCGGCGTTTAAGTCGGCAACTGCGATCGATGTCGGACTATCGCCTCCTGCTGCGTAGTTAGTGGCACTGCCAAAGACACCTTGACCAGTTCCAAGTAAAATGGAAATGTTGTTAGAAACGCTGTTGGTGATGGCGAGATCGAGGATGTTGTCACTGTTAAAGTCTCCTGCGGCAATGGATGTGGGATTAGTCCCAACTGCATAATTTACCGGGATTGAAAATCTGTCTGCACCAGCGCCTCCTGTGTTCAGTAGGATGGAAACGTTGTTAGAACCGCTGCTGGTGATAGCAAGATCGAGGCTGCCATCGCCGTTAAAGTCTCTCGCTGCGATCGCGGTTGGAGTTGTCCCTACCTGAGATATATTTTCTTCCGTAGCAAAACCATTGCCTTGAGCGTTTTGTAATCCGATGGAAACGCCGCCATTAATGTCTGCTACAACTATGTCTGATAAGTTGTCTGCGTTAAAATTTCCTACGCCGATCGCACTGGGCAGCTTTGTCCCAACCGAAAAGGAAGTGGCGTTGCCAAAAGTCCCTTGACCAGTACCCGGTAAGATGTAAACTGAACCACTAGGAAATTCTCCACCAGACCAGCTAGTTAAGGCTAGGTCGAGGAAATTATCAGTGTTAAAATTGCCCGCTATAATTGGGGTGTAACTAGAGGATTGATTCACGTTGGCGGGAGTGCCAAATCCTCCTTGGCTGTTCCCTATTAATAGGGAAACAGCCGTTCCGCTTTCGACCGCTAAGTCTTGGATATTGTCGTTATTAAAGTTTTCGACAGTCAGGGATTGGGGATTTGCGCCGACAGGAAAGTTGGTAGTGGCACTGAAAGTAGACATGATTAATTTACCTATTAGTTAACAACAGTAATTTTTGATGTTTGGAGTTGTGAAACTGATGCAAATCGCACCTAAGCTGGCATCAGCGACACGATGATAGCACGTACAAGCAGGCTGCCTCCCACAGCTATTGTCAATATATTCCATACCGAAAATCGACTGTTAGGATCGTGGTAAGGTATCATTATAGTGTTGAGTTCATTCACACTCTTTTGAACTGGAAGCAGAGCGATTACAGAGAGTAATCCCGCTAATGTGTATGGCCTTGGGAGATTCCGACAAAACAGGATAATCGCAATCCAAGCAACAGTCAGCCAGAGTGGACTAAAGTTGGCATAAACACTGCGAGATTTAGCCCATTTTTTAATCTGTGCAAGTAAGGGATAGCAAAATAAACCCCCGAATACAGTTCTCCAGAAGGGGCTAATGTTGCTTTCATCTTCCGCTTTTAATAGCTGCCAGTTTTTGTAAAACCAAAAAAGCTGATAAAATCCCAACGTTACTATGGACATCACGAACAACTTAAACCGAGAAACAGGAAAGAAGATAGTTTGTGATTCTTCATTCATATCAAAAACCTCATTAATATTGAATGCCTAACGATATATTTGCTGCTAACTAAGTGAAGAAAATTAAATTAAATTCTGACTCAATACGGTTCACTTAATACTGTTTCTTCCCCGGAGATCCCCTAAATTCCCCTGAATAAGGGGGACTTTGAGCCTCTTTCTCCCCCCTTTTTAAGGGGGGGCTGGGGAGGATCTCCGGGTCAAGAAAACACGCCCTAGGGGGGTTATATTGAGCCAAAATCGGCGACACCAATCAGACTCGAAGACACCCCATTTAGAGAAGCTAAAATTTCTCCGGTTGCCGCCAATCGAATTAAGGTTGCACCGCCATTTTGAGAAATTGCCAATTGTGCAAAAGTAATGCCGCTGGCGAGTGTTAGCAAATCTGTGCCATCTTCAAAATCGGCGATCGTATCAATGCCAGAATTGGTAGATAGTAGGAAGCTATCGCTCCCCAGGCCTCCAATCAAAGTATCATCTCCGAAGCCGCCACTCAGGAAATCATTGCCATCACCGCCATTGAGCAAATCGTTACCCAGATTTCCAAACAGGATATCGTCACCGTTATTGCCCAGCAAAGTATCATTATCTTTGCCACCATAAACAGTGTCATTCCCCAAGTCGCCGTCAATCAAATCGTTGCCGCGTCGGGCGCTGATGAAATCGTTATCGCCGCCGCCGGTGAGACTATCATTGCCATTCGTGCCGATAATTGAATTGGCAGAATTGTTGATAGGTTCGACACCGCCAGTGACAACAGGAACCGCCGAACCTTCCGGCAATGTCACAGCTTGAATTTTGGTATCTAAAGCAGTACCAGTATTTTCAGTAACTAACTGGGAAATTGTCTTACTTCCCGCACCAACTGCTTTGAAATCTTGAGTTGTTGCGCCTAAAGATACTTTTTGGACGCGGGCAACTGCTTGGGGAATTGATGTTCCTGCTGGGTTAGAGACAGCCGCATCAATGCGTTGATTTGCTGTTGCCATTACTGTCGCAGCTTGCGAGGTAATTTGGGTGACTTTTTGAATGTTGAAACTGGGGTCAATCTGCTGGATTTTACCAGCGGCTTGCTGAATGATTGGTTCTAAAGTGGCTGCATTGCTGAGATTTAAGGCAGAACCAGATTGAATTTTTTCCGTAATTGCACCCACAACAGCCTTGACAAGATCCTTAGTAGATGCACTAGATGCGCCGTCAATTAAACCGGCTGTTTGAGTGATCACGTTTTGGACTTTTACCATTGCTGCCAAAGTTTCCACACCGCCCGGTTCGCTGGCGTTGGTGGCTAAGATGGGGTCGAAATCTGCGATCGCAACATCAGCCGGAATAGCAAGAGCAGATTTGACCAGAGATTCGGCGCGCGAACTCTCAATTCCCTTATCAATTAAATCCACCATCAGAGTGGTTAACAGCGTCACAACAGTAGCATCAGCAGGCGCAGTAACAGGCGTTTCCAAAGGCAAACCCGTAGCGGTATCAATTCCGCCAAAAGCAACTAAATTGCCTTCATCTGAATCAATTTCTCCATTTTCGTTCTTGTCGAAAGTCTCGAAGGGAAAATCCAGATTAAATTGACCATTATCGTCAGTATTAGTTGATGGTTCATTAGCATCGAGAACACCATTTTTATTGGCATCCAAAAATACCTTAGCACCTGCAATGTAATTATCAATCACCCAGCGACCGTTAAGTTTCGTTATCTTGAAGGTTTGAGAACTGCTAGCACCGGCAGGATCGGTGGCGGTTAACTTAACCTTAAATGGTCTTACAAAACTCAACGGTCGTCCATTAATATTAAACTCTGGCGGAGTGCCAGTAAATTTGATTGTGTTCTGGTTAGAGTCGAAAGATAATCCCAGCCAACGACTGTTGAAACTGCTGCTTAAAGGACGACCATCCTCTAGAGTTAATTTGTAAGAGATTAAGTCGCCATCCGGATCGGTGTAGACATTTTTAATGTCTTGATTGAACTCCTTATAGTAATACGCTAAATGAATCTTCTCTTGTGGCGGACGGTTCTGAACAACACCTCCTCCAGCAATAGCTTCACCCAAAGCCAGCACATTAACGCGCTTGAAATTAAGACCAGTATGTTTAACAGTGTCGTTTTCATTGTCGCCGTCATTGATGGTGACACCCGTTGATTTCAAAAGATTTTTGAACTCAGTTGGCGTCAGTTTGCGGCCCAATTTTTGCTGTGCTAACTGTTGGGCTAATACTGCAATGCCGCTAATGTAGGCTGTAGCTTGACTGCTGCCGTGATAGGTGCTTAAATCGCCATCTTTGCCAGCACCGGTGACGGGCGCCCCCGGAGCAAAAATTGTGTTTGATGCGTTGCCACGCTGAGAAATGGGGAGAATGCGATCGGCAGCAGTGGTATTAGCGGTGAGTAATGCGTCTGGCTCATAATTGGCAAAATAATCGTCATATTTGTAACTGCCAATGTCGTCATTATATACCCCGGCAACTGACAGCGAATTCGGATCGGCGGCAGGGTAATTTACACCTGCTGGATCGTTCCGGTACTGGTAGTAACGATTGCCTGATGATGAGACAACAATTATATTCTTCGCGGCCAAAGCTGCCAGTTCATCTCCTATACCGTAGTCTGGAGTAGAACTGGAATAATTTCCAGCATCGCCCAAGGACATATTGACACTGGCAATCTTGTAAGTGTCTGCATTTTCCAATACCCACTGCAATGCTTGTTCTATAAATGCAAACTTATTTTTTTCGTCTTTCTCACGAGGCGTATCCCGAATGACCTTGAGGCCGATAATGTTAGCACCTGGTGCCACCCCTGTGTAAGTTGAGTCTTGGGAAGCAATGATGCTGGCAATGTTCGATCCGTGTCCTTTTCTGTCGCTAGCATCCGCGTCGCCGTCGGCAAAATCGTAGTTAAAAACGATGCGATCGCTGATACCGTTTGAGTTGGTGTCCGGCCCAAAAAATGGGTGATTTAAGTCAATGCCAGTATCTATTACTGCTATAGAATAACCCTTGCCGTCAATCCCAGAAAAACTTGGTTTAGCGCGGAATTGGTCTAGCTTAATCAATGAACTGGATACACTGGCGGGGATATTATGATTGGGATCATCAAGGCCGTCAAGACTATTAAAATTCGCTGGGGCGATCGGGTTGTTATTAATCAGCGAACTGGTGGCATTAGGGTTGAAGGTGGTAACAGAATTGTTGGTGCTGTTAAGATTAGTAAGATTCGGTGTGGCAGCAAGGAAGTTGTTATTACTCAGGAACGTGAATGAATTGGGGTTGCTGCTGTTAGAAGAGTTTGTGGTATTTGAATTTGACGGCGAAGCTGTAGAGGAAAGGACTTGATACCCTGTGGTTGTGACACCTGAAAGGCGAGGTACAGCAGATATGTTTAAGTTGTATGGAGTCTCAGCACCATTAACTGAAGAAACTCGAACCCTGTAAGTGCCGTTTTCCAAAATGCGGTTGATTGATTTTGCAGAGTTGCCAGCAGAATTTTGTGCTGTTGAGATGACATTTAGACTGCTGTCAAGCAATTCAACTTTCACATCTGAAGTGAATTCGTTGACTAACAAGCTGAAGTCATGTTTAGCGCCGATCGTGAATTTGTAGAAATCTTCGTCAGCGCTGCTAACTGAATCCTTGTAAGTTCTGAGAACAGTAGTTGCATTGATGTCACTGGCTG
This sequence comes from Microcoleus sp. A6-C6, assembly GCF_036705955.1. Taxonomy (NCBI): domain Bacteria; kingdom Bacillati; phylum Cyanobacteriota; class Cyanophyceae; order Oscillatoriales; family Microcoleaceae; genus Microcoleus; species Microcoleus sp. A6-C6. The sequence continues at coordinate 17,949 of NZ_JAUBVR010000035.1, forward strand.
TATTTGCCGTGTTTCCAGCGTCGTCTTTCGGTGCGGCAGTATTGGTCTGGTTATCAAGATTGGTAACAGCAACATCGGCTGCATTTAACCCGGAGTAGTTGCTGTCATTGCTAATAGCAGGTGCGGTAATAATTGTGTAAGCTTTGTCCCCGTCAATTACACGGTCATCAACACCTGTTACCTTTACAGTTTGTGCTATGTTCCAGTTAGCAGAATTGAAGGTAAGTGATGGCAGATTAATTTTTCCTTCTGCTTCATTAGAACTGCTTAAATTTATTGTGACATTGGCACTAGGTTTGGTATTGGGTTGGACAGTAAATGTTGCTATTAATCCACCTTCATCAGTCGTTAATCCTGTTGTTGGGTTAACAGTAATACCAGGAGGTGTCACTATTCTAATTGGTGTTGGCGTTGGCGTGACTGGTGGTGTTGGTGTTGGCGTGACTGGTGGTGTTGGTGTTGGCGTGACTGGTGGTGTTGGCGTTGGCGTGATTGGTGGTGTTGGCGTTGGCGTGATTGGTGGTGTTGGGGTTGGCGTGACTGGTGGTGTTGGCGTTGGCGTTGGCGTGACTGGTGGTGTTGGCGTTGGCGCAGTGTCGTTATCGGTAATGGCGACATTGACAACCGGAATGCCGATCGCACTATACTTGCTATCAGCACTCGCAGCGCTATGAGAAATACTGCCCGCATGATTTCCTTCGACAACCGCATCATCTGTAGCCGTGACTGTGACTGACTTCGCCACATTCCAGTTAGTAGAGTCGAAGCTAACAGAGGCGATCGCACTTATTTGATTTCCCGCATCAAAGCTGAGAGTAACCGGTGCCGTCGGTTGCGAATTTAGCTTGAGTGTATAACTGCCTGTGACACCGCCTTCTGTAGCAGTTGTACTCGCAGGTGAAACACTCACACCAGCCGTATCGTTATCAGCAATCGTCGCAGTCACGGGAGAAATTGTCAGCCCATTATACAAAGTATCGGTACTGACAGAAGTGTGAGCGATCGTCCCGCTGTGGGTTCCTTGGGCTATACTGTCATCGATCGCGCTAACAGTCACATTTTGAGCAACATTCCAATTAGTCGGCGTAAAAGTGATAGGTGCGATCGTACTAATTTGAGTACCCGCGTCAAAATTAATCGTCACGTTTGCAGTAGGTGCGGTAGTCAAAACTACGCCATAGGTATCGGTTGCACCTCCTTCAGCAATATTTGTACTGCCTGCCGCTTGCACGATCGACACACCGGGGCTATCGTTATCAGTAATCGATGCCGTCACATCGGGAATCGCTTTGGCGTTATAATTGGCGTCGGTACTGGTAGCTGTGTGAGCGATCGTGCCGCTGTGGGTTCCTTGTGCTAGATTGTCATCGATCGCAGTCACAGTCACAGTTTTGGCAACATTCCAGTTAGTGCTGTCAAAAGTAATCGGTGTGGCGATCGGGCTAATTTGACTGCCAGTATTAAAGCTAATATTAACTGGTGCAGTCGGTTGGGCTGTGAGTTGGATTTTGTAACTGCCAGTGGCACCGCCTTCTGTAGCTGTTATGTTCGTAGGTGCAACGCTGAAACCTGCTGTATCGTTATCGGTAATGGCGACATTGACACCCCCAATGGTGACGCCATTATACTTAACATCGCTACTGGTAGCAGTATGGGCGATCGCACCTGTATGATTTCCTTCAACTAAATTGTCGTCAACAGCAGCCACCGCCACAGTTTGAGCGACATTCCAATTAGTTGCAGTAAAATTCAGTGCTGTAATTGGTTGAATTTGACTGCCTGTAGCCACGTTAATCGTCACAGGTGCGATCGGTTGAGTATTTAATTTAACGGTATAACTGCCATTGACACCGCCTTCCGTAGCAGTCGTAGTAGCAGGAGTAATGGTAACGCCTGCGATGTCGTTATCGGTGATGTTAGCATTGACAGCATTGCCCGCAGTACCGTTAACTGTAAAACTTGCAGTCGCGCCGTTATAATTAGCATCGGTACTGATAGCAGTATGGGCGATCGGGCCAGCGTGCGGCGAAGTTTCTGCGACAGTATCATCAACTGCGCTGACTGTCACGGTTTGCGGTAAAAACCAGTTAGTTGGAGTGAAATTAAGGCCAGCAATCGGCTTAATTTCTGTGCCGGTGTTGAGCGCGATCGCCACATTTGCAGTAGGCTGATTAGTCAGAACAACTGTATAAGTATCCGTCGTGCCACTTTCTGCAACATTAGTGCTGCCGCCCGACTCAATAATCTTTACCTGCGGTCCCCCAGGAATTAGTTTAGTAATAAAAACATCGGCACTTCCCCCATTCGCCGCTTGGAAAGGATTTGCTGTTGGCAAATTAGTAGAAGCAGTAGAACCAGCAACATAAACTGCACCCGAACTATCCACCGCAATACCATTACCGTACTCGTCGCCGCTGCCGCCAAGATAAGTAGAATAAACTAAGGCAGAACCCGATGAATTAATTTTCGTGACAAAAGCATCTTTGCCGCCACCGCTGACACTTTGAAGAGCATTCTTAATCGGGAAATTAGTCGAAGTCGTATCCCCCGTCACATAAACATTATTCGCACTGTCTACCGTAATGCGATGGCCATTGTCATCTCCGCTGCCGCCCAAATAAGTTGAATAAGTCAAATTAACACCATTAGGATTTAACTTGACGACAAAAGCATCATTAGCACCACCTGCATTAGCAGCTTGAATTGTCGTACTAGCTATAGGAAAATCAGTTGAAGTGGTAATTCCCACAACATAGGCATTTCCAGCACTATCTACAGCAATGTCAGCACCTTTATCATCGCCGGTGCCACCTAAATAAGTGGAATAAGCGCGCGCACCATTCGCATCAAATTTACCGACAAAACCATCATAGCCACCTAAAATGGCATTTTGAAAGCCTAAATCTGTCCCCGGTAAGTCAGAAGAATAAGTAAGTCCGGTAACGTAGGCATTACCGTTATTGTCTATGGCAATGGCTTGAGCATCTTCGCGAGCGGTACCGCCGAAATAAGTAGAATAAACTAAAGCACTGCCAGTTGGATTAACTTTAGTAATAAACGCATCAATGTCGCCCCCGGATGTAGGCTGTGATACACCGGGAGTTGTGGGGAAACCGGAGCCCGCCAGCCCAGCAACATAAGCATTCCCGCTACTATCTACAGCAATGCCGTTGCCGAGACTATTTCCGCCACCGCCTAAAAAAGTAGAATAAACTAGAGCATTCCCAGCCGCATTTAGTTTTGTTACGCCAGTATTGTAACCAGGTATTGTCGGTTGAAAAGCACCTGGTGTAGTTGGATAACCCGGATCGACTTGTCCGGTTAAATAAGCATTACCTTGACTGTCTACCGCAATCCCAAAACCGTAATCATCGCGATCACCACCGATATATGTAGAGTAAACTAATGCGGTTCCTTCAGGATTGATTTTGGTAACTAAGAAATCTACTAAACCCCCTCCTGGTGTAGTTTGGACAGCACCAGGAGTAGTAGGAAAATTGTTAACAGTAGTTCCAATAATGTAAGCAGCACCAGTGCTATCTACCGCGAGGCGGTTAGCACCCTCACTTCCGCTGCCGCCTAAGTAAGTCGAGTAAGCTAAAACCGGGTCAATAACGAGGGGTTGAGTGGGGTCAAAATTTCCCAAAGTAAAATTAACTTGACCGTTTCCTAATAAATTGTAAGCGGCGGGAACATTCACCCGCTGTCCGTTGATATCTTGATAAACTATCGGTGCGTTATCAATTAATTCGCCCAGCGGTGTTTCTAATATCAGTGCTCCGTCGTCTCGCAACCGGATATCGCTAACTCCACTATAGTTCATCCGAATTTGGCTCGGATCTGCCAAAGGTGCAACCAAAAACTCGCTTTTAAGTTGTCCTTCTGTCCCTTTAAAAACGCGGTCAATTCCTTGATATACGTTTTGATAAACTACGCCGTTAAATGTGGGGACGTTGGTGTGCCATTGACTGGAATCTTCGCCTAAGAGAAAGTTAGCAACTCCCGGCAATTGTTGCAAGCCGGAAATTGTGGGATTGGGGTTGCTGTTGGCTAAGCTGCTGCGGACAGTCGCAGAAGTTGCTGTTGCTGGATTTCCCGGTTCAGTTGGTGTAGAGAAAGCAGTGAAGGAGATTTCGTTGGGACTGAAAAAGATGCTGTGACCGGCACCTTTTACCTGAAATTGCACATTTTGGTCAGTTTGTCCAGCATTTGCAATAAAACTTAAGGGAATCTGACCGTAAGATGCCTGTTGATTTTGAGAGCTCATAGCTGGTACCCCTGGTTGATGTTATGCGACTAAGTATATACAAGCACCAGCTCTGCTGTATAGTAAATTCTTGCGAATAATTTACGAAAAATACAATTTTCTTGCGAAATTTCTCGGATTTTTGATTAAAAATTGTAACACGGGCTACGGGCTCGGTATAATCTCTCATACAAATCGACGATCATGTGGATTGATCGAGATATTATCCAGTCCTGAAGGCATATATGTAGGGACACAACACTGTTGTGTCCTTTGACTGCGGAACACGCGATTGTCAAGGACACGGCAGTCAAGGACACTCCAAGAGCTCATTGGTGTCAACTTAACGTCAAACCCAGTCACAGAGTGTTGTTTGACGATTAGGGCCAGATCCCCCCTAGCCCCCCTTAAAAAAGGCGGGGACAAGAGTCCGATCAAAGTCCCCCTTTTTAAGGGGGATTTAGGGGGATCTAGACTCAGGTAAAAGCGAGATTTCTCAGGGGTTTTAGGCGATTGTTATCACCAATGGGCTCTTGGAGTGTCCCTACAAATGGGAAAATAAATATTATATGTAGGGACACAACACAGCGTTGTTTCCTTTTGCTAAATTTAAAGTCGATCGCGATACTTCTTCGGATTCAAACCGACGATTTTACAGAAAGTTTTGCTAAAGTGACTTTGGTCTTTAAACCCGACTTGCTGGGAGATATATGCTATGGAAAATTCTGGCTGTTTTAACAACAATTTGGCTTTCTCAATCCGGCATTTTGTGACGTACTGATGCGGCGGGATTCCAGTAGATTGTTTGAACAAACGAGTGAAATAATAAGGACTCATGTGGACTAGATTAGCAAGTTCGCTTAAGTGCAAGTCTCGGTTGAGATAGTCATTGATGTAGTCAATAACTATCTGCAATTTGCTAGGATCGAGACCGCCTGCAAAATCTTGTAGCTTGGGTTTTTGTGCACAATAGTGGTGCAACAAATGAAGTGAAAGGGCGTTTTTCAGTGCATCGACATAGAGAGTACCGTTTAATCCACCTGATTCAAGTTCGGTTTTGAGGGCCCAGCCAATGCCGAAAATTAATGGATCGCGGGTTTGCCAGTGCGGTATAATTTCAATGAGATTCCCGTTTGTGGATTCGTGAACTGTATTGTCGAAGTGGTCTGGTTCAAGGGCGATCGCCATAAATTCCTGTTCTTCAACTGCGTATGACTGAAAATCAGTACCAGCAGCAGCGATGAACATCTCTCCACTTTGGCAGGGTTGGCTACCGTAGCGTTTCCCGTTCAGTGCTACTCCCCCGATAGCTGAAGAGAGTATTATGCCAATGCTGTGCTGTTGGAGAGAGTGTTCGGGAGATTCGTTTGGCGGCTGATGGTGATATTCGACATGAATCCCCTCCCAATTTGCGCCGTGACTAGATAGAATTGCCGGATGCGGCAAAATCAATTTCATCGCCTCTGTCTGGGCAAAATCAAGAATTAATGCTTTCTCTGAGGACATAGCTGGCACCTGCGGCAGTTGCTATTATTCTATATGTCTGAAGTTCCCGCAGTTATACAAAAAATACCAGGAATTAATCTATATATTATCGGTTTTTTTGTCAAGCATTTGTAAGAAAATTTAATGGAAATTGACCATAAAGCGGTGGAGAGGGGAGTCGATAATCAGCACTTTCATCGCAGCCGTTGCGCCTACAATTATAAAACTTGCGCACGCAGACCTCAGAACCGGGTTTCTAGCCCCCCATCCGTCCAGAACTGAAATTATTAACTTTTAGAACTCAAATCCCCAAATCTCAAATCTCAAATCTCAAATAAAATGACGCCCGCTAAAGTTTCCTAACAGTACAAAAGCACTTTACAGGAAACCCGCGGGTGTCAAATTTAAGCAACCGTGAATTTTAGAACAGACCCAGGGTGAAAGATTTGTCGGCGTTGCTGATTTACGGTATGAAAGGCTAAATATCCAATTCATAAAAACCAGCGTCTACAAAGCTTCTGGATTTTAAAATTATTTATTTCATACCCTGATTAAGCAACGCCTAAATTACTAATTCATTATCTCAAATTTGGAGATGTTCCAATTCCCATCAAAATCCCAGAAATCATTTGCGGCTCCCCTCTCATATTTTTGCCCGTATCATACCCTAATTCAGCAACGCCCATAATTTAAATGTGCAACAGTTTAATGAATAACGACTAATAACTAATGACTACTTTCTGTGATCAAGAGATGCCCCCAAAGCTTGAGACACCCAAACTTCAAAAGAACGCACCGGATATTTCCGCATCGCATAGCCTGCATCAACCATTGGCTCGACTAAAATAGTAAACATACCCAAACGATTGCCGGCCAAAACATCAGTAAAAAGTCGATCGCCCACCATCGCCACTTGTTCCACAGGCAAATTCATCGCCGTCACAGCTTTGCGTAACTTGCGGCGCGACGGCTTAGCTGCACCAGTGATGTAAGGTAGATTCAAAGACTCAGCAATTCTACCGATCCGAGTCTGACTTAAATTATTGCTCGCCAACCACAGCGATACTACCGGTTTTATTTCTTCCACCCACAGGCTGAGTTCCTCAGAAGCATTCATTGCTGTCATGGGAACTAGGGTTTCGTCCACATCCAATACTAATCCTTTAATATGATATTTCTCAAGAATATCAGCCGTTAAATTTACGACCGAATTGCCTAAAACTAAGTCAGGCTGTAGTAGTTTGCCCCAAGTCATAATGATTTTAGATTTTAGATTTTAGATTGAGAAATAAGACATGGAAAGTTCAACATTGAGAAAGTAAAAAATCAAAAGTCAATGATTTTGGCTTTGGCTTTGTAACTTTTGACTTTTTACTTATGTATTAGTCATTGCCTATCTATTGACCCGATCGCACTTTTTGGTCAATTTTCGCCACAGCAGCATCGTGTTCCGCCTGAGTGCGGCTGAAAATGTGAGTGCCGTCGTACCGAGCCATAAAATACAGATATTCCGTATTTTCAGGAGTCAGAGTCGCTTCCAAACTGGCAATTCCCGGAGCTGCGATCGGAGTTGGGGGCAGCCCTACATTGATATAAGTATTGTAAGGAGAAGGCGTTTCCACCTGCTTAAAAGTCAAAGGCTTCTCCTTAGTTTGCCTAATGCCGAGGGCATATTCAACTGTAGGATCGGAACCCAAGGTCATATTTAGTTTCAGACGGTTATTGAACACGCCTGAAATGCGATTGCGCTCGCTCGCCACCACAGCTTCTTTTTCCACAATACTCGCCAGCGTCACCCACTCTTTCAAAGAAAGCTTAGTATTGTTCTGATTTTTTTGATAGACCGGCAAAGCTATCCGCTCAAAACGATCGAGCATTTGTTTAATGACAGCTTGCGGACTCACTGCATCGCCGTCTAGCTGATAAGTATCCGGGTACAAAAACCCTTCCAAATGAGGCAAGCCGCTCGGCAGCCAAGGGTATTGAGCGTAAGGAACTTGACTTGCCGCTGCCATAAAATCCTGAGCCGGAAAAAAACCTTGCGCTTCAAAATAAGTGCTCATTTGTTGCAGTGACCACCCTTCAGGGATGGTAAAACTCTGCTGTACGACTTCACCCTTCCAAATTTTCTCGGCAACCGCACTCAAGGGCTGAGTCGGCGACAGTTGGTAAGTTCCGGCTTTAAAACCTCCGTCGCGGTTTTGCATAGTCAGCCAGCGGGCCCACATATTCCATGCTCCTGCCGATCGAATTAAGCCCGCCGCTTCCAAATCCTGGCCGATTTTTTGACTGGAAGTACCGGGGGGGATTTGGATTGAAACAGCAGCATCCTGTCCTGGGGAAGTTGACTGAGTGGCTGTTTTAGGTGGCGCCGCAGCCCAGCTCCACCAAGCCCAGCCTTGCCAAGCGCAAACGCCCCAAATTGCCGGCAGCAACGCCAGATAAAACAACCATTTAGAGACTTGCCGAGTACCTTTTCGGCTCTCGCGCGCGCTGCCTTTTGTCAGTTCTTCTTTACTCATCGAAAATTTGGGTAGAAACCCCGTCCTAAAAGGACGGCTTTATATTTTGTGTGGTACACTTAAGTTGCCGAAAAGCGAAAATCAAGCAGTAGGCAATGCACCTTGAAAACTCAAGTTAGGGGGTTCTGTACAGAAATGCTTGTACAGGTAAAAACTTTAAGCAACAAGTACAAAAAGCTTTTGCTGACACCGTACCGATGGACGATCGGGATCGGATGAGTCTGAAATGGGAATAAAAGTCTGTGGACTCTGTGTAAGACGGTACATGGTTTTTAACTGTGGTATGCAACGGTGGATGAAGCAGAAACTTAAATCGTGAGGTTTGGGAATCCACTCGCCTTTAGGCAGTGGAGGATGTCAAAGTCCGTTGTCCTCGATAAGCGGCGATTAAGTAGCGACTAATGACTGATGACCTGCGATTGATGACCGAAAAGTTACGGATACTAGCCTTTGAAAAGATCCCCTTCACGCTGCCCAGTTCTACAGCCTGAGCTGACAGGGCTAAGGTGCAATCTCGCAAAAGTTCGATCGGGCGAGCAGTTGACTTTTTTATAAAATAGTCAAATATTCTGCTTTTTGCCTCATGCCTTTTGACTGCAATTAATATTTAATCAAGCTCGTCAAAAAATTGATCTTCTAGCATAGGTAACATCGGTTCTAGCCTTTGGAACTCTTCTTCCGAGAGTAATTCTGGCTCGCCATCATCATTCATTCTAGCCAAGATAAAGAACGGGTCCAGAGGCGTATAAATGGCATATTCCTGTTCTTCGTGATAGAAGCTGGTCAACCACATTAGTTCCTCAAACTCCGACTCCTCATCAGGATCGACATCAGGCGCCAAATCCTCGTCGGGAAATTCCGGCAATTCGCCAACCACAGTGAGTGTGACTGCCGTGCGCCGTAGCTTCAAGTTCTGCTCTTGCAGGACAACTGTAGCGATATCAAAAATTTTGTCAATTTCGGCCTCGTCTTCTACAGGAATTGCTGCTTCGTCGGTTTCGTCTCCGTGCCAAGTAAAAATTTCTACGGGAGAGTCTATGGGAATCAGCAAAGCGTATTCTTGACCTTCTAGGCTCATCGAATGCTCTATGTTGCAAGTCAGCTTGCGCCCAAGTTCATCCGTCAGGGTGACGGACTCTTCATTGGAACTGCCATTCTCTTTGCGGTTTGGGGATGAGGACATCGCGTGTATCTTAATTTTCCGTCAATAATTCAGTAATGTTTGCTTGACAACTGGGAGTTTTCGTGGCGATCTTCTGGTCGATCGGGCGATCGCTATTCCACAAACTTAAACCGCGAGACTCGCGGCATTTTCCACAGGCGAGGAGTGCAGCGTTTAAATCTTAGCCGAGTCCGCCGGCGACACTGAGGACAAATCACAATTATGTGCTGCTTCAGTACCGAGGTTCTGGGGAATTTTCTCCCATCTGTCAACGCTTACAGGTGTGCGTAGCAAACTTGCACAACTAGGATATCATGCCTGTGTTACAAGCTATCAGGATTGGGAATTGCGCCGATCTTTTGCCTGCGCTCGTCTAGCCACTGCTGCAAAATCAAGGCCGCTGCTTTGCGATCGATCAAACCCTTATTTTGCGAGGGCGACATCCCTTGATCTCGGATCAGTTCCTCTGCGCCAACAGAAGTCAGGCGCTCGTCGGCGTATTCTAGGGGGAGATCTAAGGCGGTGGCGATGCGACTAGCATATTTCTGGACTTTTCGGGCTTGAGCGCCCACTTCTCCGTTCAGGGAGTAGGGCAAGCCAGCAACCAAAATTTGCACTCTCCGCTCTTGCACGAGCCCTCTGAGGTAAGCTACATCTCGATCGAAGGACGATCGTACCAGAGTAGTAATCCCCGTAGCGATTAAACCAGTGCCGTCACATCCGGCGATGCCGACTCGTTTGCTGCCGATATCTAATCCGAGGGCAGAAATCCATAATTTTTCGTTGGACATTAATCAATTTTAGTTTGTAGATTTACTGCTTTTTCGCGGCAATAATTATGATTTAACAAACCGCGTTGGCGTAGCCTGCGCGAAGCGCTTAGCCGCGAAAAACGCGAAGGAAGAAGGGAAGAAGGGAAGAAAGTCAGAAGTAAGATTGGTATTTTTGGCTCGATATCAACAAAAAGCAGAAGGTAGTTTTTTTTCGAGTTTCTACTTTCTGCTTTTTTCTATCAGGAATTAAGTCTTATTCTTGCACGCCGTCTAGAGGTAATTCCGGCAAATAAGGAGGCAAAATGCTGCTAGCATCTGTTACTTCTGATTCGGAATTCTGGCTGTTCAATGGGTTAACTCGCTCGGCTTGACTTTTTCCTGAGTCTAACAAAAAGGGTTTAATCTCGGACGACGCGGGCCCTGTTGCGGCTTCTCCAGCCATCGGGCCGAGCCAGGACATCCGGCCCGGTACTGGTTTGCGAGTTGGCTGGAAGCTTTGCAGCATTTCTGATAGCTGGAGTCCTTCGAGAGAGACTAATTTGGACTCGCGCAATTTGTGCCACACCGATCGCGACATCAGCAAACTGTGTTCCAGACGCACGGCTCCAAATTGCTCTAAATAAGCTTCCCGTTCCGGCTGATAGTCGGCGGAAGCCAGTTGCAGGCTTTGAACTGGGAAATCTTGAACGAGGCGCGCCATCTGGGATAGCAGTTCTGGGTACAGCCAAGTGTAGGCCGGGTGTACAGTCAACTGGGCGACGTGTGGCTGTTGGCCGTTGCGGGATAGCTGTACCTGAAAATAGCCGATCGCGGCTTTGCGCTGCGGTTCAAATACGTAGGCGCTGACTACCTCTGTTTTGCCCAGCCATTGTTTGACACCTTCAAACAATGCGCCCAAAAAACTGGTTTTGAAGTCTTGAATATGCCGATCGAATACTTGACGTACTAACGGTGGCATAGACGCGGTATCGAGTTGATATAGGAATTGAGCGTCCGCGTTGCTTACAGGCAGCAGGTTGGGCAAATCTGGCGTCGCGGAGGCCATTTCTTGGAGGCGTTCCGGGGCGATCGACCAATAAGTCATTTGTGCCAACGGCTGAAACCCGTTCTGGCGATACAAAGCCAGGGAAGTGTTATCGCCCACATTCACCTCTAGCAACCAGGTGCGTGCCTCCCAGACTGCCTCGAAGCAGTAGCGCATCAGCATCGAACCAATGCCTTTGCTGCGGGCTTCTGGGTCTACTCCGACGCGATCGATCCGCCAAGTGCTGCGGGTGCGGTTGAACGGAGAAATCTGAATTATGCCCTTAACTGTCCCCTCTTCCTCAGCAACGTGGGCCCGAAACAGGGATTGACAAGGGTTGGGAAACAAGCTCAACAGCTTTAGCAGTCCGTACCAGCGACGAATCTGCTGCAACTTTTTACCTAGTACCAAGTCGCAGCTTGCATCCTTGCGTTTTTCTGGTTGTTCGGCTGTTTCCGCGCACAGTTGTTCCATCGCCTCGATATCGCGGTACTGAAACGGGCGAATTACAACTTGGTTTTGGTTTTGAGAGGGAAATGAAGTCATATATAAATTCTCAGGTGAGGTATAAATTGGTTATTGGTTATTGGTTATTGGTAATTGGTTATTGGTAATTGGTTATTGGTAATTGGTTGGCGAGTTCCTCACGAAACTTGAGAACCGTGATAGCACGAAACTGGACAATGAAAATCAAAAAATCAAATATGTTTAAGAAAGGGGAAGAGTTAGGGAAGTTTTGAGTTTTTATTTCAAAACTTAGAGATTTGAATTCTTCACCCTTTCTTAGTCGAGCGAAAATTAAAAATTTCAAATCGTGTTTTTGAATTTTCAATTTTCAATTGTCAACTCAAGATTTTTGTGGCAGAGGTCGAATTAAAACCACTGGTGTTCGTTCGTCAGCATTCCCGGCGGGGTTACTGCGTAAGGCTTGCTCTAAAAATGCGATCGATAAATCGGAGGTCGCTGCTAATATCTTAACTGCTTTTAAGTCGTTAGCGTCTACGATCGCCGCCGCAAGTCCCGTTTCTCGTTGAATTTCTTCTACAACTTGCTGGGGATTGTCCGGGCCAAGCACGATAAATTGGTCGAAGGGAGGCAAAGTCCCCGTAACATCGTCGATTAGTCTGGCTTGTTCCCCTGCAAGTTGGTAGAAGACTCCCGGTTTACCCAATATTTTAGCTACAGAGCCGATCGCAAATGCTGCAACTACGCGCCAAGGCCCGACTACATCCACCAAAGTTTGCATCCCGCAAGCCGTGGCCAAACTCGACATCGGCAAGAAAAACAAGCAAACTCGCTTAGCTACCCATCCGGGTTTAACTTCGCTGGGATGGCGGTAGCGCCCCTGCATCAAGGCTAGGGGAGTTTCTGCGAGGGCGACGATATCGCCTTTCTCGGCGCGCGGCAAAACGTAACGCTTGACAATTTCCACGGGATTGTCGAGTTCGGCCAGTATGTGCGTGCGAATCGGTAAGACTTCTGCAACTCCGACATTGCGGGCGACGGGTACGGTGTCCGAGTTGGGAAATTGCAGCGGGACTACTACGTTGCGGACTTTGGGGATGCGCCCGCCGGGGCCGTAGGTGATGAAATGTATTTGCACCCAAGCTGACTGCAATTTGGTTAAATCTTGCCCTTGAATGTCTACGGAAACTTTAATTTTGGTGTTTTGTTGGGCTTTAACAATATAGCCGAACCAGTAATCGTCCGATCGGGCTTTTGCGTCTTTGTGGCAAGGAATGACTTTTGTCTGGGAAGTCACGCCATCCAAACTTCCGTCTGATAGCAGTTTCACCTGTGCGCGCACTTCCGGCAACATCACCTCGAACCGCTGTGTCAGGTTGCGGAACTCCATTTCGCCGACTAAAAGATAGCGATTGGGTTCGTTTATGGCTAAGTGCCATTCTCCGGCTGTAAGTTCTAGTTTATTTGCACTCCCAGTCCGGCGATAGTTCAACTCTAGGCCCAATCCGCCCAATGCTAGCAGCGAACCTGCTGCTGCGATTCCTGTTGCTAAACTCTCAATCACTCAAATCACCGCCAATAATATTTTGTGTTTACTGTAGTCGATATCGGGTACTTTGAGTGACGATCCGGTAGTAATTGGATTTGCTGAGTTTGTTGAGGGCGATCGAACTTATGCCCAATTACACGTAAGTGCGATCGCGTCTGGTGGCTAAAGCGGTCAAGTTGCTGTTCAAAGAGCTCTCCTCGTGAGTTAGATCACTCCAAAATCTAGCGTTGCTTAATCAGGGTATATAAAAAATCAGTTGAAAATCCCGAATTTTTGTGGATACTGGTTTCTATGACTTGCATATTTAGCCTTTCCTACCGTAAATCAGCAACGTCTACCAAAAAATCACTTAATTCAATAATTTAATAGTAAAGTTTTTGATAATATATAATTATTAAAAACGTTAAGTTATAAGCTGGCTCTCCACATTTTTTTAGAATATTTATTAATCATTTAATCAGTAAACAATTCTGTATACATGAGTTATTTTTGGATCGCTAAGCTAAGACTGTTCCAGATGTGCGCTCCTCTGCGTTGGCGTAGCCCCCGTAGGGGCGGGCTTCGCTAACCCGCACTTCCAGCTTCTTCAGGGTCGAATGAACAGCTATCCGCTAGCGCCGTAGTGGTCAGTACCTTTAAGAATCTACTTCTTAAGTAACAGTCAAAATCTAGTTCTTAGGCAGTAGACTTTCTGAGAAATATATAGTTAACCTAGTAAATGTAGCAGTAATACCCAAGGATATTTATGACTGATAATAAGCAGCCTTTTAACCAGCCTGAAGCCAATCCTGACTTCCAGGAAAAGAATGTTGACAATAGCGAGAACCAGCAGCTTCAGGCTCAGACTAACGAAAATGCAGAATCACAGGAAGATCAATCATCAGGCTCTGGCCTTGGTGCGAGGATAGCTGGAGCAGCAGTCGGTGGTATACTGGGTGCTCGCTCTGGGGGCATTCTTGGTGCTGTAGCAGGCTCAGTTGCTGGCGCTATGATTGGTAAAGGTACTGCTGATACTGTTAACCGTGCTGTAGATAATTTAGGGGATGCCGCACACACTGTAGCAGACGGTATTAAACACACTATAGAAGAGCTAGAGACAGTAGCAAAGGAAACTGCTGAGGAAGTTAAACCATCTATCAAAGCTACAGCAGAAGCAGTCAAGGAGACTGTTGAGGAAACTAAGCCTTCGATTAAAAGTATAGCCGAATCTGTCGATCAGACAGTGAAGGAAGCCAAGCCTTCTGTAGTAAATGCAGTCAAGAGCGCATCCGAGGAAGTTAAACCTACGATTAGAGAAGTAAAAGATTCAGTAAAGCAGACAGTCGAAGGTGTCAAGCCTTCTATACAAAGTGCAGCGAACTCTATTAAGAACACTGCCGATGAAGTTAAGCCTTCTGCCAAAGCTGTAGCTCAGGAAATTGAGGGTGCCACTAAGGATCTTAGATCGACTGTAAAAGATACAGCGAAGGCAGTGGAGCCATCTATAAAAAGTGCAACCGAATCGCTTCAGTCATCTGGCAAGAGTGCAGCCGAATCAATCAAGTCATCTGCTAAAAGCGCATCCGAATCTGCTAAAGGTGCAGCGCAGGATGTTAAGTCATCGGCCCAAAATGCAACCGAATCTGCTAAAGGTGCAGCGCAGGATGTTAAGTCATCTGCCCAAAATGCAGCCCAATCTGCTAAAGGTGCAGCGCACGATGTTAAGCCATCTGCCCAATATCTAGCCGAATCCGCCGCAGAGGGAAATAAGGATAGCGATATTCAGATATCTGGCAGTCCTGAACTCAAGGACAAAGTGGTCATTCATGACAAGAGAATCATTAAGAACTAGGTAAACTAAGGACTTAACTCCAGCTTGTTAAAGCTAGCACTAAGAGAGTTTAACAGAGAGTGGATCTGAGAAAAGAGTCCACTCTTTTTTGTGTAGGAGGACGGCGATCGCCTAGGGTTTAACGAACAGTCTATTTATTGAGGAACTCTCCCCCTGAAGAAGGAGAGATTCCGTTCATAGTTCATAATAGCTTGTAGCCATTTGTCGTAACTGCTCACCGCAATAAAGTTGCGGTGAGCAGTTACACTTTAACTCAGAGCACGCCACTTAATATTTCCTTAGATAATTATGAATTTTTCCACCGACTTAGTTAGAGTGAAACTTTGTTTGGCGCTAAAATTGTTAAGGCTTTGATTGTTGTGGCTCTTGGGGCCGAAGATACGGAAATATTTGTGTTGGGACGCGAACAATTGCTCGACTACTGGCAGAAATGGTTAAAACGGCTAAAGTTTTTTGTAGAAAAAGCTGCTTGATAAATCGAGAAATAGTTAGGGTCAAGCTGAGGTGGCCAGTTCAACCCCTCACTATTTAATAGCTAATTTGCAAAGTCACAGAAGCATCTACCTCCTGTTCCCCTCCCACCACGGGCGTTGTAGCAAAACTAGCACTGCGAGCCTCCAACTTCTGGTACACAGGAGCCGGCGCGATCGCACCGTTGACTTGAATTCCTAGAATCTCTCCCCGCTTGAGGTTTAGGGCGCTCAGGACTGCATCTGCTTGCGCTTGAGCATCTTGAGTTGCTTTTTTGAGTGCTTGTTTTTGAGCTTGTTCGATCGCACTTTCGGCGGCCACAAAACTCACACCTTGAATTCGGGTTGCTCCGGCTGTCACCGCATCGTCGAGCAAAGTGCCGGCAGATTGAGTATTGATGCGAAAACTGACGGTATTTGTAGCAGTATACCCTATTATCCGCTGCTGATTGTTTTCGTTGCTGTAATTCGGGCTGAGGTTGATGCCGGCGGTTTCGAGTTTTTCCACTTGGCGCGATCGCAGCAACTCTACCACAGCGGACGATCGTCTCGCCGCTTCCTGCTGCACCGCAGCCGCCGTTTTCCCCTGTACCTCAACCCCCAAACGCACTTGCGTTTGAGTTGTCGGAATCGCTTCAATACCCCGCCCAGTCACAGTCAGCGTTCTGATCCGCTGTTCTTGAGCCACCGCCGGATCTAATCTCACAAAACTCACGAGAGTTAACGTTAAACATAACGCTGTTAGCAGACTACGGAAATTGATTCTAGTACCGCGTTGCAAATTTGAATTCATAAAGTCGATTCTCCTCACATACAACAGATGCTATACTTTACCTTCGCACTGGAATTGCAAAATATTCAGCCTGTTACATTTTTAGCAACTAAAATTTTTAGTCATGTGTCATTAGTTTTTATATGCAATCCTTAAAACAAGCTGCCCGCCAACTAAAAAAAGAGACTTACGCTGTTTATTTAGCCAGTATAGACCAGAGAGTACCTTGGTATGCGAGAGTTTTAGCGGGTGTTACGGTTGCGTATGCCTTTAGCCCGATCGACCTAATTCCTGACTTCATCCCAATTCTCGGCTACTTGGACGATTTGATAATTGTACCCTTGGGGATTTGGCTGGTACTCAAGATGATTCCACCACAGGTTTTAGCCGAGTGTCGGGAAAAAGCAGCCGCAGAAATAGAGCGAGGAAAACCGATAAATCGGGCCACCGCTGCTGTAATTATTGCTATTTGGATCGGCTTGGGAATATTAACAGCTATTTTGCTCAAACAAATATTGAAACGTTAGAATACCCGGCGGTTGAAACCGCGGCTACACAGACAAAACCCGCCTCCGCAGGTTGAAGAATAGGCGTTGAAAATTACGTTTTACGTAATTTTCTTCAGTCCGCGGAGGCGGACATCGTTTGTGTAGACGCGGTTTCAACCGCCGTCTTATCTGATATTATATTATATAGCGATCGCACCCAACCTTAAAAAAACTCCCCGTATCCGATACTAAGTATTATTTATCCCTTAAAAAAATCCAACAACTAACATTTCAGCTATGACTCAAACTACCGATCACCTCAGCCACCTCAACCCATCCCAGCGCCAAGCAGTCGTCCATTACAACGGGCCGCTGTTAGTAGTAGCGGGGGCTGGTTCGGGGAAAACCAGAGCTCTAACTTACCGCGTAGCAAACTTAGTTCGCACCAACCGAGTCGATCCCGAAAATATTTTGGCGGTGACATTTACGAATAAAGCCGCTAGGGAGATGAAAGAAAGAATTGAGAAATTGCTGGCGACTCAGCAAGCTGAAGCTGAATATGGCAAACCTTTGGCAGATTTAGCGCCGGATGTGCAAACCAGATTGCGATCGCAAATTTATCAAAAAATCACCAAACAGATTTGGATGGGGACTTTTCACTCTCTCTGTGGCCGCATTCTCCGCTACGACATTGAGAAATATCAAGACGAAAAAGGCCGCCAATGGAAGAAGAATTTTTCAATTTTTGACGAGTCAGATGCTCAAACTCTCGTCAAACAAATTGTTACCAAAGTCCTTAACCTCGATGACAAGAAGTTTGACCCGCGCAAAGTCCGCTATGTCATCAGCAACGCTAAAAATAAAGGTTGGTCGCCTCAAGAATTCCTAGCCGCAGAACCGGATTACAGAGGGCGCGTAATTGCGGATGTTTACAGCCGCTACCAAGATGCTTTAGCCGCCAACAACGGCTTAGATTTTGACGATTTAATTCTGGTTCCGGTTAAACTCTTATCCCAAAACGAGCAAGTATTAAGTTATTGGCATCACAAATTCAGACATATTTTAGTTGATGAATACCAAGATACGAACCGCACTCAATATGATTTGATTCGGATGTTGGTCACAAATAATGTTGACCCGAAAGAGTTTGATAAATGGCAAAATCGCTCGATTTTTGTGGTGGGCGATGTCGATCAATCTATTTACAGTTTTCGGATGGCGGATTATACCATCTTGCTGGAATTTCAAGAGGATTTCGGCGATGGTTTGTCGGACGAAAAAACTCAGACGATGGTAAAATTAGAGGAGAATTATCGATCGCGCGAAAACATCCTGCAAGCCGCCAACCACTTGATCGAACACAATACCGAACGCATCGAGAAAGTTCTGCGGCCGACTCGCGAACCCGGAGCTCCGATTGTGGTATGGCGCGCTGACAACGAAATAGATGAAGCGCAATTTGTAGCGGGTCAAATTCAGTCGCTGAAGCGCCAAAACTCGGAGTACGAACACGGGAGTAACTTTGCGATTCTGTACCGCACCAACGCTCAATCTCGCTCCTTTGAAGAAGCGTTAATGTACTTGGATATTCCCTACAATATTGTCGGCGGCCTGAAGTTTTACGATCGCAAAGAAATCAAAGATATCCTAGCATACCTGCGGACGATCGCCAATCCCGACGATAGCGTCAGCCTCAAACGCATCATCAACACTCCCCGCCGCGGCATTGGCGATACCACATTTGGTAAAATCGAAGACGCTGGAACCCAATTGGGGATTCCGTTATGGGAAATCCTCAGCGATGAATCTTCTGTAAATACTCTCGCAGGGCGATCGGCAAAAGCTATCATTAAGTTTGCCCAAATGATTAGTAATTGGCAACAAAAACTTGAAACTACGCCCGCGTCGCAAATTGTCCAAGGAATTATCGAAGATTCTGGTTACATTGACGATTTAAAAAATCAAGGAACCGAGGAAGCAGAAAATCGCATCGCCAACGTTCGAGAATTGTACAACGCGGTGATCCAATTTGAAGAACAAAACGAAGAACCGACGCTAACATCATTTTTAGCAAAAGCATCCTTAGCATCCGATTTAGATGACTTGAAAGAAGACGATTCCCGCGTGTCGCTGATGACGCTGCACTCCGCGAAAGGGTTAGAATTTCCCGTAGTCTTTCTAGTCGGAATGGAACAGGGTTTATTTCCCAATTTCCGCAGTTTGGATGACCCAAAAGCAGTTGAAGAAGAACGCCGTTTGTGCTATGTCGGCATCACTCGCGCCCAGGAATTGCTATTTCTTACCCACACTCGCGAACGCCGCCTCTGGGGAGGATACCGCGAACACTGCACGCCTTCGCTATTCTTGGGCGAATTACCGACACATTTGCTGGCTGGAAGTGCGAAGAAAACTAAGACGGCCAAAACGGCTGCATCGCAGGGAAAGACTAATAATTCAGCAGCCGATTCTGGGAGTTCTCCATCAGAGTGGAAAACTGGGGAACGGGTTTTTCATCATGCTTTTGGAGTTGGAGAAATTACCCACGTTTTGGGAGTGGGTGATAAAACTAATCTGGCAATTAAATTTAAAGGTTTGGGCCGCAAAATCATCGATCCGAGAACGGCGAAGTTGCAGCGAGTGTAATAGAAAATCCGGCGGTTGAAACCTCGTCTATACAGGCAAAACCCGGATGGTGCGCGGGTTGAAGAATGGGCGGTTAAAATTACAGTAAAAATTACATTTTTTTCTTCAGTCCGCGGAGGCGGACATCGTTTGTATAGACGCGGTTTCAACCGCCGTCTGCATCTTGAGGCGATCGCGTAGGAAATCTTATCGCTTAACAGGATCTCCGGCCTTTTCCACAATAAAATTCACTCTTTGTGGAACAGGCAAGATGCCTGTTCATAAAAGACTTATTAAGAATGAATGATGCAATATCTTATATCTTATTCGACTACCTGAGATTCCACACGCCTGTATTTACCCGCCAAACGTTCTCGACGCTGGCGGCGGTTGTCAGCTTCAAATATGGCGATTAATTCATCCAGGTTTAGAGTCAAAGCGTCAAGCTGTTGGCAGACTTCACGCATCTTGTCAACGTGTCGCTTTCTGGTTTCAGCGTCGGGGATTCTAGGTTGTTGATTCATTGCAAATTCCAATCCATTTTGATTTCTCGGATAGTTGCTTCTGAGGCATCGACAGCCGCCTCTGTTTGTTCTATCGTTCTATACAGAAAGTTTAACGTATCCGCAGTCGCAGCGGGTTGAGATTCTGCCACCTGCTGCAAAAGCCTGTACAAACGATTGTAAGGGTTTCTCAACCTTTCCTTAACATTATCCAGGGATTCTAGTTCGGGGAGTGTTGCTTCTGTCTCGCCAAACTGCTGCATTAAAATATATTCTGTGGCAGTTGTTTCGTTGAGGATTTCCACTAGCCGTCGCTGCAATGTGAAAATTGTGTTCAGGATGTCATCAGGTAGCTTTGCCATTGTCCTTGATTTTTAGGGATAACAACTTAACACAATATATCAGAATGTTTGCTTCCTCTCATTTTAGTTTTAATCAAGAGCGATCGCAGTCCAAATTTACCACTTTTCAACCTAACTAAAAGCATCCACGTT
This sequence comes from Microcoleus sp. A6-C6, assembly GCF_036705955.1. Lineage (NCBI taxonomy): Bacteria > Bacillati > Cyanobacteriota > Cyanophyceae > Oscillatoriales > Microcoleaceae > Microcoleus > Microcoleus sp. A6-C6. The sequence goes on from NZ_JAUBVR010000035.1 coordinate 38,355, forward strand.
ACAATTTTCCGCATTGATCCGTGAGGTCGCTTTCTTCAATCCTAAAATCTAATATCTAAAATCGATTCACTTCCCTGCTTCGCCAATAACGCACTTCCATAAGCAGCCGCAGTATTAACGGGAGTCACCACAGGCACTTTCAAATAACGCTTTCTGATCGCACTCCAAACCGCATTTTTTGCACCACCGCCAGCAGTATAAACCTTTGTCAAAGGAGTTGCACCCAACTCCTGCAATAATTGATATCCCCGCGCTTCAATCCGCGCGATACTTTCTAGCAAACCGTGCAGAAATTCCACAGAATCAGCGGGACGCGGTTCGAGTCTGGGCGGCAAATTCGGGTCATTAATCGGAAAGCGATCGCCCTTTTTCAACAATGGGTAATAATCCAGCAAACTCCCTTGCTCTGGATCGATTTGTGTGCTATAATTATCTAACTCAGCATCAGTAAAAAAGTGTCGCAGCACCGCACCTCCGGTATTAGAAGCGCCTCCAACCAACCACAAATCGCCTAATTTGTGACTGTAAATCCCGTATTTCGCATCATCTACGCGGGTATAACTTAACAGTTTGACGGCTAATGTAGAACCGAGAGAAGTTACTGCTTCTCCTGGTGAATTGACACCGCTTGCTAGAAATGCTGCAATACTATCGGTTGTACCAGCATAAACTGTACAATCTGGGGGGAATCCGAAGCGATCGCCCAATTCGACTCTAACTTCTCCCACAGGCGTACCCGGTGCGACAACCTGCGGCAATTTAGGCGTTACAGCGCCCGCAATTCCCTCGATTAGCCAATCGGGATAGCACAAAGTATCAACATCAAAACCGAGTTTTAAAGCATTGTGATAGTCGCTAATTCCTAATTTTCCGTGCAGCAAAAATGCCAGCCAATCAGCTTGATGCAGGAAATAAAGCGGGCTGGTAAAGCCTCGAAAGTTTTGCCACCAAAGGAGTTTTGCCAGACTGGATGTAGCGCTTAATACTGTGTGGTTTGGTGGTGCGATCGCGCGCAACGTCTCTGTAACGGCTGCACCGCGCGCATCGTTGTATAAAATGGGTTCGCATACGGGTATACCGTCAGTATCGCACAGCATGACAGTGGAAGATGTGCCGTCAAGGGCGATCGCGCTTACCTGATTGCGGATGGTTGGGGGGATTTGCTCAATTACAGCCCACAGCGCATTTTGCCACACCGAGGGCAATTCCGACTGGCGATCGTTGGCAAAAGTGTATTCTGTCTCGCAATGGATTGTACCCTGGGAGTCGATAATTGTCGATCGCGCGCCCGTAGTACCGAAATCAATTCCCAAATAAAGATTCATTTATAGCTGTTGACAGTTGACAGTTGACAGTTGACAGTTAACAGTAGTTGTAGGGTGTGTCAGCAAGAAACCGGGTTTCTGAGATTATCGTGCTTCGACATATTCACATAGCGTAGTTGGTTCGGGAATTGGTAAACCTTCCTCTCGCAATCCTTCTAAGTGAAATTCGATCGCTTCTTTAATTTGCTGCTTTATTTCTGCAAGGGTTGCGCCTGTAGCTGCACATCCGGGTAAATCTGGTGCGTAAGCTGAATAGTTATTCGGTGTTTTTTCAATCACAATCGCATAACGCATTAGTTGATACTCATCTTTATAAAAAGAGTAATTCATAGATTAATATGCTTAATTTTCACTCCAAGCACTGAGAAACTCTATTTGATTTTGCATTTCTTCCGCAGACTTAGCAGAAATCAGTCTCAAAAGGCGACGCATTTGTTCTCCCGCAGAATAATTTTGTTGACCTAAAATAATTCCTGCATGAGAGTCACCTTTTTCTAACCAATCGGTATGAATTTTATAAAAATCCCTAGCGTTGAAACTGTAAATTACCCTTTGATTAACAAAAGCCCAACTCAGTTGATCTTCATCACTCCGAGATAACATCGCAGCTTCGGAAACTGTAATGACATCTACACTGCGACTTTGTAAAGCTTGTAAAAGTTTTTGACTGCGTGAATCTTCATCTAAATACAGCCGAATTTTACTCATGTTTTCTCCGGTCTTTTTTGGCTATTTAATGCTGCAAGACTCTCATATTCTGCTTGTTCTGCGGCTAAATCAGCTTCTATCTCTGCTTGATTTGCATGATAATAAGATAGTGCAGCATAAACTTGGGCTAAGGTAAGATGATCTAAATCTTTAGCTATCTCCTCAGCATTATTGCCTTGTTTGTACAAGGCGGCAATTCGTCGCACGGATGTAGCAGTGCCTGCGATAATAGGAATGCCACCACGAAGTTGCAAATCGCGGGTAATTAAGGTGCCGATTTCTATAATTGTTGCTGTCAAAGTAGTTTCTCCTTATTAATTTTTCTTCAAATAATGAGAGTGTCAATATCAGTTAAAGTATAGATTACAGCTTACAGTTCTCGATGCGAGAGAAGAGAGAACCACACAACCAACCCCAACCAGCCCAACACCGCAACAACCAAACCCAATGCTTCTCCCCCCTGCGCGAACACACGCGCACACGACGGGAGATGCCCACGTAGTGCTTGCTTTAGATTAAACGTCAGGTCATCGTACTCCAACCAACCTTTGTCATTTCTCCAACCGACACGATCGCCTAGCTTGCATTCAGTCTCCCAATCAACTTTACCACCAACTTCCAACCAGATTTTTTTCTGGATGCTAAAGCCAAAACGACCCTGACTGTATTTTACCCACAACTGGTCTATCGTGCGTAAATCATCGCCAGGAAAATTATCAATTGATTCCTTATTAAAATAACCTTCCTTCTCCCGTCTAGCAGCTTTCAGCATCACTTTGAGTGTTTCCTGATCCGCCTCTTTCCACTTCCCTACTGCTAATAAATTCCGCAAACAAGTATAGTCAACACCCCGTGCCGATTTAAGGGAGTCTGGTGATGGTTGAGGTGATGGTTGATGTGATGTTTGAGGTGATAGATTACAACTCTCGATGCGAGAAAAGAAAACCAAACCCCACCAACCGCACCCACTCACAAAACCAAAGTCAACCCGCACGCAACAACGAACCCACGGGAGGTGGCCTGGTGGTGCTTGCAAATTAAAGGTTAGGTCATCGTAGTTAAACCAACTTTTTCGGCCTTTTCGCCAACCTACACGATCGCCTAGTTTCTTTTCAGTATCCCAATCCACTTTCCCACCAAGTGACAGCCAAATTTCTTTCTGGACGCTAAAGCCAAAGCGACCCTGACTATATTTTACCCACAACTGGTCGATCGTCCGTAAATCATCGCAAGGAAACTTGTCAATGTCGTTGTTATTTAACCAACCTTCCTTCTCCCGTCTAGCAGCTTTCAACATCACGTTGAGTGTTTCCTGATCCGCCTCTTTCCACTTCCCTGCTGCTAATAAATCCCGCAGACGAGTATAGTCAACACCCAGCGCTGATTTAAGGGAGTCTGTTGACGGTGGAGGTGTTTGAGGTGATGCTTGAGGTGATGGTTGAGGTGATTGAGTACAAAGAGCCTGCAAAACTTCAGTAGCAGATTGATAACGTCGCTTACTAGCCGGTATTATCATTTTATCTAAAATCAGACCCAGTTCCGAACTGACAGATGCTTTTAAGTTTTCTCGCCAAACCCATTCCATCTCGCTTGTATCGAATAAATCAATCGGTTCAACCTGAGTTAACAGATACAGACAAGTGACACCCAGACTGTAAATATCACTAGCATAAATGGCTTTGCCCGCTGCTTGTTCCGGTGCCGTATATCCAGCAGTCCCAATCACCGTTCCCGTTACAGATAAAGCAGTTTGTGTCGCATATTTCGCCGCGCCAAAGTCAACTAAAACCAGTTGCCCATCTTGCCTAAGAATAATATTTTCTGGTTTGATATCCCGGTGAATTACTTGGCGAGAGTGAATGAACTCGAAGGTAGGTAGTAAATTCTTAAGCAAGTCGCGAATCTGTGTTTCCCGAAAATATCCCTGAGATTCTAGTGCTTGGGCTAAATTTTCACCGTCGATGAATTCTTGGACTAAATACTGCCGGTCATCTTGACTAAAATATGCTAATAAATCGGGAATTTGAGAATATTTACCCAATTGTTCTAGGCGTACTGCTTCCTGCTCCAATAACTCAGTGGCTTTTTGGATACTAGAAGTGCCTTGAGCTTGGGGGTAAAATTGTTTAATAACGCAGGGTGGTTTTGAGGGTTTATACTCGTCAAAAGCGAGAAAAGTGCGCCCAAAGCCTCCTTGTCCAATGATTTTTTGCGCTCGGTAGCGATCGCCCAATAGCAGTTTATTCCCACATTTTTGACAGAATTTTGTAGAGCCAGACGGGTTTTGCCATAGGCAATCAGGGTTTAGACAGTGGCTCATAAAATATGCTGATAAATTATAGATTAAAGCTCTCGATGCGATTCCAGCGGACATGGTGTTAAATGTGGAACAGCAGATCTAGGTAAGGACACGGCATTGCCCAAAGCCGTCTCAACTCAACCCCCATTCAAAGTATAGATAACTCGCCCTTGTGCTGTTGCCCATATTAATTGCTCTTCATAGGTGCAACGCCTGATTATTCGCTTCAGCAGTAGTGGCTACATCAATCCCTGCATTTCCGAGCGCTTTGACTAAGGAGCGATCGAGAATATCCTTATCTCAATATAAACAAATTTTGCTTAAGAGTAACTCTCCTTGCGTCTACGAGCAGCTAAGGCTAATTCAAAGCCTGCCTTGAGTTGGTCAGCTATGTCCGAGGCATGGGATGCTTCTCCTCCTTGCCTTGCTTTGAGTTGTAACGGTGCGGTGATCGCAATCCGTTCCTCTTCATAGTCCGTAAGAGCTTTAGCAACAGAAGGAGTATCCTGCAAGTTCAGCGCGTTGAGTTTTTTTGTTAAAGCAACAGCATCCTCAAATGCCATAGTAGTCCCTAATCCTAATGACGGTCGCATCGGGTGAGCGGCATCCCCTAATAAGGTGATTCTCTCTCTATCCCCCCATTGGGATACTGGTTCCCGATCGAACACGCCAGTTTCCACAATGGTGGTAGGGTCAGTTGCGCGAATAACCCTTTCAACAAAGGGAGTCCATTGGTCAAAAACTTGGAGAACCATAGCTAAAACATCGGTACTCTTCTCTGAAGTCGGATGGAGTGCTGTACCTGTCCAAGCCAGTCCCTCGGCTCCTGCATCCATAATCCAAAAATTTTTCTGGTCTCCTACCACCAGTTGAAAACCAGCCCCTTCTGCAAAGGGTTCAGCGAGGGGGGCTAGGATTTGACGGGGCAAGATTCCTCGCCAAGTCATGGTTCCAGTGTACAGAGGCGCACCATCTCCCACGGTAAGACCGCGAACCACGGAGTGATACCCATCGGCACCAATTAACAGTCGTGCGCCAACATCGGGCTGATTCTCAAAGTGCAAACGTAAGGGAGCCTTGGACGGATCGGCGACCTTAGTGAAGTTGACAAACTTATGGTTAATGTGAAGGGATACGGTAGGTGGCAGTGTGTTGTGCAATGAGCTTTGTAGGTTATACCACGCTAGCCAAGTGAAGGGAGTACCCGCCAAGGGCGATTCATCAGAAAACAGAACCTCGCCATTGGGTCTCATCAGCAGTTGTCGCTGTGGGTTGGCAGAAGCGGCACGAACTTGGGTAGCGAGCGAGGCATTGATGAGAGCCAAGGCCTTATACCCGGCTTCTGCTAACCCTAGGGCAGCGCCGATGGGACGTAAAGCTCTAGCTCGTTCAAACACACCTACCGAAAAACCTAAATTGGCTAGCCCATGCGCTGCACATAGTCCGCCGGGTCCTGCACCAATAATGGCGATATCGAAAGTTGGGGTTTCAGTCATGAATTGTGTTGACAGATTTCGGACTTGTGTGTAGAGGCTAGCCTTAAAAAGAGGGGACAGGAGTCTGATCTCGCGTCCCTCTTCTTAAGGATGCGAGGGGGATTGGGACTCGGCGATCGACCAGAGATACAATTGTTTTCAGGCGATTGTTGACACCTATGGACTGACCCCCGTGTCCCTACTTTCATCCCTTAAACTTTCGTCCCACACTCAGGACAAAACTTATTGCTCGAAACATTCTTCGCGCCGCAACTCGGACAATAAACCAACTCCGCAGATGGCAACGTGCTGCGTTCCGGCAAACCAACCATTTGAGCGTTACTCTTGCCCGGAATTACCATCGGATAGCAGTTTTCGTCCCGCGTTACCTTAACGTTCATCAGCACAGGGCCTTCGTGAGCGAGCATCTGGGCGATCGCACCCTCCAACTCATCCGGCCCTGAAACCTGCATCCCCTTCACGCCATATGCCTCAGCCAGCATCACAAAATCCGGCATCCCCACAGTCATGTTCGACGACGAATAACGCTCGCCGTAGAACGCCTGCTGCCACTGCCGCACCATGCCCTGCCAGCCATTATTTACAATCACAACCTTGACATTAATGCCGTATTGTGCTAAGGTTCCGAGCTCTTGAATATTCATTTGTATGCTAGCGTCGCCAGCAATACAAATGACTTGCTCGTTGGGTAGCGCCATTTTCGCGCCCATCGCCGCCGGCAGCCCAAAACCCATCGTTCCCAAACCAGCGCTGGAAATCCAGCGGCGCGGCCCGTTGTTTAAGAATTGAGCCGACCACATTTGATGTTGACCGACATCCGTCGTGTAGTAAGCATCCGGCGCTTGAGTAGCCAATTCCCAAATCACCTCTTGCGGAGACAAAATGTCGGGGTAGTGAGGCACAACTAACGGATAGTCCTGTTTCCAGCGATCGATCCTGTGCAGCCATTCCCCAGTTTGTCCGGGAGTACCCGAAACACCAGTTTCCCGACAGCGACGCAGCAAATCAATCAAAACTTGCCGGACATCTCCGACAATCGGCACGTCTGGGCCGCGATTTTTGCCTACTTCCGCCGGATCGATATCGATGTGAATTACCTTCGCCCGCGCTGCAAATTCGTCTAATTTTCCCGTCACGCGATCGTCAAACCGAGCCCCTACAGCCATCAGCAAATCGCACTCGGTAACGGCAAAATTAGCATACGCAGTGCCGTGCATCCCTAGCATTTTCACCGACAAAGGATGTTTTTCGTCAAAAGCGCCTTTGCCCATCAGCGTTGTTGTGACAGGCAATTGGAACATCTCGGCGAGTTCCTTAATTTCCTCATGGGCCGCCGCTGCGATCGCCCCGCCGCCCACATAAAGCAAAGGACGCTTCGCTTCCTTCAGCAAATGGATTGCTTGATTAATCTGGCGGGGATTTCCCTTCACAGTCGGACGATAGCCCGGAATTCTAACCGATCCGGGTTCCACCGGCAGATACTCAAACTCTTCTAAACCGACATCCTTGGGCACGTCAATCAACACCGGGCCCGGCCGCCCGGTACTCGCGATGTGGAAAGCTTCAGCCACAATTCGGGCCATGTCTCTCGGATCGCGCACTACATAGGAATGCTTGACAATGGGCAGAGTAATGCCGTAAATATCAGTTTCCTGAAACGCATCAGTGCCGATCGCCGGACGGGGCACTTGACCGGTAATAATTACCATCGGGATCGAATCCATGTGCGCCGTCGCAATCCCCGTCACCAAATTAGTTGCGCCGGGCCCGGAAGTCGCGAAACAAACCCCAACTTGTCCGGTAGCGCGGGCGTATCCGTCGGCGGCGTGAGCAGCACCTTGCTCGTGCCGCACTAGAATGTGTTTGATCGCGCCAGTTTCTTCAGCCCGGTATAGTTCGTCGTAAAGCGGCAAAATTGCGCCGCCGGGATAACCAAAAATATGCTTGACACCGTGGCGGATCAAGCTGTCGATCAAAGCAAATCCACCCGTTGCACGCTTGATGGCCACTTTAGTTTTTAGTTGCACAGAATTTCCTTCCTTAAACTAATTAGGATTTTTAATGAAAGCTTTTATACTACTTTAATCTCAATAATCAAAGTCTGAAAATTTAACGGCTGATATTTTACAAAAAGTTTCGCGCTGCGACGGTTTGCGATCGGACGATCGAGAATTTGTGAAACAGCAGAGGAAGAAAACAAACAGAAGAAGACCGGGCGGTTGAAACCGCGTCTAGACAGACAAAAACCGGATGGTGCGCGGGTTAAAAAACGGACGGTTAAATTTACCTTATTTTCTCCAGTCCGCAGAGGCGGACTTCGTTTTTGTAGACGCGGTTTCAACCGCCGTGTGATCTAAAGATACTCTTAAGCCTTTAAGACTTTGCGGGTATGGTGCCAAGCTGCCAAGCCCATCACTGGAACCAAAAAGCCCAAACTCATCAGCACAATCCGCAAGCCCAAATCATCGGAACCCACGGCTTTGCTGACAGCATCCGTCAGCGGGCCGGTCAGTGCTAAAGGCAAGCTGAGAGCAATATTAATCGCATTGTTCTCCAAGCCAAAGACTTTTCCCCGCATTGATTCAGGAGTTTTTTCTTGAATCAGAGCTTGCATCGGGCCGTTAATTAAGGAAGCGCCAAAACCGAACAGAGCACTCAATCCGAATCCCAGCCAAAGCTGTCTCGTAAAGGCAAACATTCCCAACACAAAACCCATCATCACGAAACCAATTAACGGCAAAGGTTTGTGGTGCATTCGATCGCCCCAGTGGCCCAAAAACGCCGCGCCGAAGACCATTCCGACTCCCGCAGCAGCCAGCAAAAACCCAAATTGAGTTTCTTTGAGACCTATTTTGCCTGAAAGTGCGATCGCCAGCACTTGCAGCGCCGCAAACACCGAATACAAAATCGTCAACTGCACCATCGCGTTGCTGACGAGGCGGTTGTGCTTCAAATACCGCAAACCTTCCTTGAAGTCTTGCCAAGGATGAACATTTTTGCCACTGCTACCGCCACGATTTTCTTTGATGTGCATGGCATAAAGCAAACCTGCGGAGATCATGTACAACCCGCCCAGGAAAAACTCTTGAGAAGCTGGCCCGTAGCTGTGTTTAAGCCAACTAAATATCGGTTCGCCGATCGTCATTCCGACAATAATCCCGCCCATTGTGGACGAGGCGAACAGAGCATTTGCCGACATCAGTCCCTCTCGCCCCACAGCCAGCGGGATTGCCGCCTGCTCTGCTGGAGCAAAAAATTGCGTTACGATAGAGACCAAAAACGTGACTGTCAACAACACGACAAAAGTTTTGGGCAAAAACGGCAAACATCCAATCAACACCGCTCGAATCACGTTGCAGCCGATCAGCATTTGCTTTTTGGAAAAGCGGTCTACGACGATACCGGCCGCCGAACCAAAGACGATCGCCGGCAGGGTGTAGGCAATCATCACGGCTGACAGCATAGAATTTTCCGAATGTTGCCAAGACACTGGCCAGGGTCGGTAATCCCCAGTTTTCAGCAGAATAATCAGCAATACGTAAAAGATTTTATCCGCCACTTGGGCCAACAACTGCCCAGTCCACAAGGTGAGGAAGGGGCGATTTCTCAGTAGGGCATCAAGCCCGCTGCGGTCAGGGGGAGGGCTAGCTGGGTGCATAGGAATAGTTTAACTGACCGCTTCTGGCAATTATAGTTTTCAGCAATACGTGCAAATTTGAAGGAGTGCAAAGCGGAAACGGGCGAAAAATCCTGTCTCCTCGGTTCTTTTTCTGTTTTAGCAGATCCGTGGCGGAGGGCTTGGGTCTTTTTCACTCTACCGCGATCGGCTCCGCACAGCCACCGCCGCCGGAAAATCAGGAAATGTTGTTAAATGTTGACCTGCATTATTTCATCGTGAGTACAACATAAGGTAATATGTTTTACAAAATAGTTGCTGTTGGCAGTGATCTTAAAAGATGTCACGCCGATTAAGTAATATAACGAAAGTAGTAATGTTAGGAGTGAGAAACTTGAAAAAGGTTGAAGCTATTATTCGCCCGTTTAAACTTGACGAAGTGAAAATCGCGCTCGTCAATGCTGGCATTGTAGGGATGACCGTTTCTGAAGTTAGAGGTTTTGGCCGTCAGAAGGGCATGACTGAACGCTATCGTGGTTCTGAGTACACCGTTGAGTTCTTGCAAAAGCTCAAGGTCGAGATTGTTGTGGAAAACGATCAGGTTGACATGGTGGTTGATAAAATTATCGCGGCTTCCCGCACGGGCGAGATTGGCGACGGCAAGATTTTCATCTCTCCTGTAGAACAAATTATCCGGATTCGGACTGGCGAAAAGAACCAGGAAGCAATCTAAGATACTGGGGCATTGGGTATTGGGTATTGGGCATTGGGCATTGGGCATTGGGCATTGGGCATTGGTCATTGGGCATTGGGCATTGGTCATTGGGCATTGGTCATTGGTAACTGCCAACGAAAAACCTCTTTCCTGTTTAGTTCTGATACCAAGCGTGTCAATATCCAATGCCACAGTAACCCTGTGTTTTGGCTTTTTTCCTCAATATGGGTTGAGAATGTTCGCCATTTGTGGTATAAGAGCCTGGAATGCTTGACCGCGGTGAGAGTGCGATCGCTTGATATCGGGCGTCATTTCTGCAAAAGTCTGTTGCTGTGCGGGTACGTAGAAAATCGGGTCATACCCGAAACCTCCGGTACCGCGAGGAGTGTGGAGGATTTCGCCTCGGCAAATTCCTTCAACTTGTAAGGCAATTGTACCGTCGGGACGGGCGATCACGATCGCGCAAACAAATTGTGCTTCCCGGTTTGCTTCGTTTCCCAATTCTTTGAGCAGCCGAGATATCCTGTCAGCATCGCTTGAACCGTACCGCGCCGAGTAAATCCCAGGTCTACCGTCGAGTGCATCTACCATTAAACCAGAATCATCGGCGATCGACCATTGGCCAGTTGCTTTGGCAATTTCAGACGCTTTCAAGCAAGCATTAGCAATAAACGTTTCCCCAGTCTCCTCAATTTCCAATTCTTCGGGTTTCAGGCGCAATTCCCACCCCAAATCCTGAAGATAAAGCTGCATTTCCTTAAGTTTACCCGGATTGCCCGTAGCCACAATTAGCAATTTATTATTTGTCATCAGTCGATTATGCCTTTCAAAAAACTTTTCTCCTTTGATCTACGGTACTAAAGTATAATTTACAGCTTAATTGTTCAATAAACACAACTAAAAACCGATTGTGATAGTTGAGGAAGCCGAATGTGGATTCTATAGTAATACTCTTTCATTTATGAATAAGAAAGATTTTTTTTAACCGCAGAGGGCGCAGAGAACGCAGAGAAGAAGAATGGAGAAATAAGTGATATCAAATCCGTTGACATTGGAATTATTCATCTCTATCTCTTCTTTTCCTCTGCGTTCTCTGTGGTCTCTGCGGTTAAAAACTCTAATTTTTATGCGCCCAACCTTTCGCCCAATTCAAGTTGTGCATCACTTCTTTCAATGTGGCAGCTTCGGAATACAGCCGCAATACTGGTTCGGTTCCGCTAAATCGAATTAACAGCCAGCTTCCGTCGGCTAAACGGAATTTGTATCCGTCTACTTTGTTGCAGTCTACTACTGTTTTGCCGGCGATTTCTGTTAATGGTTGGTTTTGCAGCAGCGACAGCAAGCGCGCTCTTTCTTCCATGTTTGCTAGGTGCAGGTCGATTCTGTCGTAGGCTGAGGTAAACTCTGTTTCTTTTTGCAGTCTGCTATAAATTTGGCTTAAGTCTTCGCCGGATTTGACGACTGCTTCTAATAAGTACAGGGCTGATAGTAAAGCGTCTCTTTCGGGTATGTGGGTTCCGTAGCCGATTCCTCCTGATTCTTCGCCGCCTACTAGGACTTTGGTGGTTAACATTCGATCGGCTATATACTTGTAACCGATCGGCGTTTCAAACAATGGTAAGCCGTAAAGTTGGGCAATTTTGGGCATGATGTCGGAACCGCTGACGGTTTTGATGACTTCTCCGGTGAAGCCGCGCCGTTTTGCTAGGTGTTCGATTAATATGGGAACTAGGATTTGCGAACTCAGAAAATTTCCTTGGGAGTCAACGGCTGCAATTCGATCGCTATCTCCGTCAAATACAAATCCGATCGACAAACCAGAGCTTTTTCGCTGGTGAGTCCGCATCACCCGGAACAACTGCGACAGGTAGCGCGGTAAAGGTTCTGGTGCACCGCCACCAAACAGCGGATCGCGATCGCTATTGACTTCCTGCACAGGAACTTCTAAGATTTGAGCTAAGCCGCCCGCCGCCGCGCCGTGCATCACATCTACAAATACTGTAATTTTGCCGGATGCGATCGCCTCTTTTATCGCTTCAATATCTACCATTTCCCGCAAGGTTTTGCAGTAAGCTGGCCAAGGATTGAAATTCTCCAATTTTCCGGGAGTTGCTGCGAGTGTCGCCGGATTTTCGAGTTTTGCTTCTATCTGTTGCGTAACTTCGGGCGATACTGAACCGCCAAATCCGCCCTTGACTTTTAATCCTAAATATGCGCCGGGATTGTGGCTGGCTGTCAGGACGATCGCACCTAAAGCATTTAATTGTTTCGCCGCTAAACTGAAAGCTGGAGTTGGAGCATAAGAATCGCTCAGTAACACGTCAAATCCTGCGTTCTGGACTGCCTTAGCTGCTGCGAGAGCAAAATCTTCAGCCAGAAATCGGCGGTCGTAACCGACAATTACAGTACCGCTGCTGGCATTGTTGCCGCCAGTTTGTGCGAGAACTTGTGCTGCTAGGGGAGCTACTAATGCTACGCGATCGAATGTAAAATCGTCAGCAATGATGCCGCGCCAGCCATCTGTACCGAATTTAATAGGATTCATTTTTAGTCACAAGCCATAGGTCACTTGTCTATTTTATGGGCTTCAGCAGTCGATCGTCAGTCGATTTTAGATTTTAGATTTTAGATTTTAGATTTACTTGCAGCCTTGAATCTGGGGGCTTGAACAAGACTCTTAAATTTTGGGAGTTCCATTTATGGAGTGTCGGGGGCTTGTACCCGTTTTTGGGCGGTTAAAAGTCATCATCAATCAGCCCACAGCCCAATGACAGTTGACAACTGACAACTGTCAACTGTCAACTGACAACTGTCAACTGACTAAAAGAATGCCGGTTGGTGGCGGATCAAATTCAAGAATTCTTCGCGAGTTTTTTGTTCCTCTTGAAACACGCCCAACATGGCACTCGTCACCGTCCAAGCACCGGGTTTTTGCACGCCCCGCATTGTCATGCACATATGGCTGGCTTCCATTACTACAGCCACTCCCTGCGGTTCCAATATTGTTTGAACTGCTTCGGCTATTTGGCGCGTCAAACGTTCTTGTACTTGCAATCTGCGGCTGTACATCTCGGCAATTCTGGCTAATTTGCTCAATCCCACTACTTTTTGATTGGGAATGTAAGCGATGTGAACTCGGCCCATAAACGGCAGCATATGGTGTTCGCACATACTGAATACGCTGATATCTCGCACCAGTACCATTTCGTTGTGACCTTCGTCAAAGATCGCGCCGTTGAGGAGTTCTTCGAGGGATTGACTGTAACCGCTGGTGAGAAACCGCATTGCTTCTGCTACCCGCTTCGGGGTTTTGAGCAATCCTTCGCGTTCGGGGTCTTCTCCTACTCCTTGCAGTATCGTCCGAACGGCGGCCATCATTTCTTCCTGCCCTACTTCCGAGGGTACTGGTACGCTGGATTCTTGACCGTTCGAGGAATTGCGATCGGGTCGAGTGCTGATGCGCGGGGCGTTGTTGTCTGGGGTTTCTAACAGTTTCATGCTGTCAGTAGAGATTGAGTTCGAGCCATTGGAACTGCTGTTCGATGCAATTGTCATAAGAAGTTGGTGTGAGGGTGAATCTATTTTCGATTTTCGATTTTCGATTTTCGATTTTCGATTTTCGATTGGGATAGAGCTATCTATTTTCGATTTTCGACTTTCGATTTTCGATTTTTGATTTGGGGATAGAGCGAGAGATTCAAAGATTGTTGAATTCATGAAAAATCCAGCAGTCTAAAATCTCAATTTCACAGAACTCCGGCGTTGGACATGAGTGTGATTTCTTCAATTACTGCACTTGCCGGCAACTGAATTGCGTGCAAAATTGATTGGGCGACGATTTCTGGGGTTAACATGGCGGTGCGATCGAAGTCGGCTTGCATGGTGTCTGTTTCCCACATGGGAGTGTTGACAGAACCTGGACAAATGGCTGTGACGCGAATTCCGCCAGCTCGCTCTTCTGCTGCTAAAGTCTTGGACAAAGCCATGAGACCGAATTTGCTGACGCAGTAGGCTCCCCAGTTGGGGAAGGCTTGGCTACCTGCGATCGAGGAAACGTTGATGATGATTCCCGATCGCCGATCGCGCATTCCCGGCAAAATTCCTAAAATGCACTGCCAGACGCTTGTAAGATTGAGGTCTAGGACACTCTGCCAGTCGGTTAGGGATGTTTCGGTCAAGGAGCCTGTATACCCCATGCCAGCGCTGTTGACTAGGATATCTACGGGCCCGAATTGAGAGGCGATCGCGCTGATGCCGCTTTGCACTTGCTCAATTTTTGCCAAGTCTAAGGGATAAGCTTCTGCTTTCACTCCAAATTCTCTGGCTGCTGTGGCAACGGCTTCTAGGTTTTCTGACTTTCGGCTAACTAAAGCTAGATTTATGCCTTCAGCAGCGAACGCTAGAGCCGTCGCTTTGCCAATACCGCTGCTCGCTCCGGTAATCAGAGCCTGCTTTGTTGTTCGATCGTTCATTAAATTTCCTGATACTTTCTATCGGCAAATCTTTCAAGCGTTGCAGCCTGCTTCGGCAAATTAGCAAGCTGTTGGCTGCGGGTGATAACAGTTAATTATGAGATAAACATTAAGAACTGTTAAGCCGGTGTCACCTGAGAAATTATAACACTGCTGACGGATTAGCAGAATTATCGGTTGCGAGTTATGAGTTACTCGCTTGAAGTTCAAAGATTTTTGACTGATAACTCTCTGCTCGATCGACTCAAGCAGCAATTTCAGTGAACACACCGATGTCCCGAAACTTTTGATATCGGAGTTGTCGGCGCTGCTGGCCCGTAAGCTGACTTAGTTCTGCTAAGTTTTCCAACAAAGCTTGTTTAAGCATGGACGCAGCTTTGAGGGGATTCGAGTGAGCGCCACCAACAGGTTCTGGTACTATCTGATCTAGAACGCCGAGGTTTTTCAAATCCCAGGAAGTTATTTTGAGCGCTTCTGCGGCTAAGTTGGCTTTGCCAGAGTCTTTCCAGAGGATGGCCGCACAAGCTTCGGGGGTGGCGACGGTATACACAGAATGTTCTAACATCAACAGCCGCTCGCCGACACCGATACCCAAGGCTCCGCCGGAACCGCCTTCGCCGATGACTGTGCAAATAATCGGAACGTCGAGGCGAAACATTTCTCGGAGGTTGCAGGCGATCGCCTCTCCTTGTCCAAGCTGTTCGGCTTCTAAGCCCGCCCAAGCCCCCGGAGTGTCGATAAACGTGAAAATTGGCATCGAGAAGCGATCGGCGTGTTCCATCAATCGCAAAGCTTTGCGGTAGCCGCCGGGAGCAGCCATCCCGAAGTTGCGGGCGATATTGTCTTTGGTGTCGCGCCCTTTTTGATGGCCGATGATCACTGTGGGACGCCCGTCTATGCGGGCAATTCCGCCGACGAGGGCCGGGTCGTCTCCGCCGCGTCGATCGCCGTGGAGCTCGATCCACTCGTCGCTAATTGCCTGAATGTAATCGAGGGTACTGGGGCGGCGCGGGTGACGGGCAAGTTGCAGCCGCTGCATGGGGGACAAGCTGCTGAAAATTTCTTGCCGCAGTTGGGCGGAACGAGCTTCGAGTTTGCGAATTTCGTCGGTGACATCGACGCTGTTTTCTGCGGCGAGTTCGCGAATCTGGTGAATTCGGGCTTCGAGTTCGGCCAGCGGCTTTTCAAAATCTAGGAGTAGTGGTTTGCGGTCTGAGTTGGGCACGCTGATAATTTCTATAGGGTTTTAAGGTTTAGTCGAGCGACTATTTTCCGACTATTTTCCGACTATTTTCCAATCCTACCGTGCTAGGGGATGCTGAAAAAGAGGGGGAAATCGGAAGTTTTGATTTTTAAATTTTGCTTGATATCAAATTCCGCAACATCGGAATTATACTCTCGAAGCTGAGCAGGGCGATCGGGCTGCTCTCAGAAAAATATTTCGATTCAGACGCAATAGTCAACAGTTAAACTTTAAAATTCAACTTCAACTTTAACTGTTGACTATTAAGATCAAAATTACATTAATAAGGGTCGGAAACCGTGTTTAACTGAAATTCCACCGATTTGCTCCATCTTTTCCACAGTAATTTGATTCCGTCCCCAAGAAAAATTGGTATACATTTTTTCAAATTCCAGCAGCATTGATTCGGCAAAACAGGCAAACAACTGTCGCCCCGGCACATCCATATTGACAATCTTCATGATTTTCCACTCAATATCGAGGGAATGCTCCACAATGCCACCATTGAGTACGTAAATTTCGGGATGCTGAACCTGAGTTGCTAGATTTTTTGGATAGCCACCATCAATCAATAAACAAGGTTGCTTCAATGTCTTGGGGTCAATTTCTACTCCCTTTGGCATACTAGCGACCCAGACTACAATATCCGCTTGCGGCAGGGCTTCTTCCAATTTCATGATTTTGCCTCGCCCCAATTCCGATTGCAAATCTTGCAAGCGTTCTTTGTCGCGGGCAATTAGCAACAATTCTGCTACATTTGTTTTAACATTGAGCCAGCGACACACAGCACTGCCAATGTCACCTGTAGCACCACAAACCGCCACAGTAGCTTTTGAAAGTTCAATCCCCAATTTGGGGGCTGCTTCTTCTACTTGGCGGCAGATAATGTAAGCCGTGTGGGTGTTACCAGTGGTGAAGCGTTCAAACTCCAACTTGAGATTGCGAATTTGCTTAATTTGCTGCAAGTTGAAAGTCTCAAAAATGATCGAAGAAAAGCCACCTAAAGCAGTGATATTAATCCCGTTTTTTTGAGCGTGTGCCATCGCATTAAGGATTTTGCGAGTGGCTGCTTTAATCCGGCGAGTGGCCAGCATTTCTGGCAGAAAACAGGATTCCACATAGCGGCCTTCTATTTTTTGCCCGGTAATGCTAGTGACAGTGATATGATCAACTATCTGGGGCGGTGCACTGCACCAAAAGTCTAGCCCTTGATCGGCATATTCTGGATAGCCCAGCTCGTTAGCTACTGATTGGGCGTGTTCTAAGCTGGTTAAGTGACCGATTAGACCAAACATTAAGTTGTCAAATGAAGGAAGATTGAAGAAGAAGGAAGAAGGAAGAAGGAAGAAGGAAGAAGGAAAATTTGCTAATTAAAAATGAGATGCCTCTTTTTTAATTTTTAATTTTCATTTTTTCCCATTCCTTATTTCCCATTTAACTAGGCTGCGAGGCCTTGTGCTGACATCCGCATGATGTCGCGGTTGTTAAAGCCAATGTTGCCAAGGGCTTCGCCGTAGGCAATCATAAAGTCTTCGATTAAAGCGTCTTTTTCCATTCCCAAGACGCGGGCATCGTCTGCGACAGCGTTTAGCAGTCTCCAGATGATGGGCAGGTTTTGGCGGTTGGCGGCTTCGAGTTCGGCTTTGGATTCCTCAAAGTGAGCTTGCAGCCAGACTTCCCCAAAGTTGAGGTGGCTGTATTCTTCTTTGACTACGCCTTCGGTGATTTTGCGAGCAAAGTCATCGGCGACGGGGATGTAGATGTTGTAGGCTGCGATCGCAAAACACTCGATAATTAGTGATTGAATCAGCAAGCAAGTTACAATCTGACCATCCGCCGCGGCAGTTTGGAAGTTTCTGTGCAAATCCGAAAAGAATTCCTTGGCAAATACCATGTCCGGTGTGACTTTGAGATTCCGACCACAAGCTTGGAAGCCTTTCTTATGGCGGTTTTCCATCTTGGACAAGCCAATTAACTCTTCTTTTTTGTCAGCCAACAGTTCGGCCAGCGTCAGGTAATTGTCGTGAGCTTCTTGTTCGCCTTCAATCACAATGGCGTTGATGCGGCTGTAAGCATCTTTGTAAGTTTCGGTTTGAAAGTCAATTGTTGGGCTGGCCTCAAGCTGGGGCATAGATATGTCGTCTCCTGATATAACCTTGTAGGATGTTTCCAAACCCCCTTAAAATTTTGGGGGTCGCGTGCACTACACTTTACCTATTTTCGACTAAAAATTTACGATTGTGTGGGAATCTGGGAGGCGATCGGGTTTGAGAGCCTCACAAGCTTATTATTTTAGATTAATTCACAAGTTTATGGGTAAATCCTTTGATCGGTCTCAAGCACTGGAGCTGCTGAGTTTTGTTTTGTTGCTGGCGGGGGCTGCGCTGGTGCTGCTGCCACTGGCTGCTGTTTTTTGGGTTTCCTTATCACCATCTGGTGTTGGTGTCAAGGCCAATAGTCTGACTTTTGCGAACTATCAGGAGGCTTGGCGACGGGGGAATTTTTTGTTGGCATTTGCTAATTCTACTCTAGTGGCGATCGCAGTTACCGCTTTTCAGGTAGTGACTTCTGCTTTGGCAGGTTATGCTTTAGCACGGCTGAAGTTTCGGGGGCGACAAGCCATAGTTTTGGTGGTTTTGGCAACACTGGTGATTCCCTTTCAGCTTTTGGTGATTCCGATTTTCATGGTTTTGAAGTGGGGGCATTTGCTGAATACCTATGGGGCGCTGATTTTGCCCACGGCAGCTAACGGTTTCGGGATTTTTCTGCTACGCCAGTATTTTATGACAATTCCGGTGGAGTTGGAGGAGGCGGCAATGCTGGATGGGGCTAACCGCTGGCAGGTTTTGTGGCAGGTGATGTTACCTTTAGCCCGCCCTGCTTTGGTGACGCTGTTTTTGTTTACGTTTATCGGCGAGTGGAACGATTTGTTTAAGCCGCTGGTGTTTACGACGAGGCCAGAGTTGCGGACTGTACAGTTGGTTTTAGCTGAGTTTCAGGAACAGTTTACTAGCAGTTGGCCGTTGTTGATGGCGGCGGTGGTGATTGGGACTGTGCCCGTGGTGTTGCTGTTTTTGGCTGGTCAGCGGCAGTTTATTCGTGGGATTGCGGCGACGGGAATTAAGAATTGAGTTGGAGGCCCGAAGAAGACCGGGCGGTTGAAACCGCGTCTATACAAACAAAACCCAGATGGTGCGTGGGTTGAAGACTCGGCGGTTGAAATTACGTTATTTTCTTTACACCCTCGTTCGGGCTTCCTTTGTCTAGGCGCGGTTAAAACCGCGGTCTGATCTATAATTGTCCAATAAATAAAATATATGCAGAATTTGCAAAAGCTGGGCTGGTTTTTATTTATTGCATCTTTCGTGCCCTGGGTGGCAATCTTGTTTATTGTGCCGTTTATGCCGCTGAGCCTCGCCGAAAAAACTACAATTAATATCATTCTAGCTGTTGGGGCCGAAGTTTGTTTTTGGCTGAGCGTGGTAATTTTGGGGAAAGAAGTAGTTACCAAATATCGGCGTTATTTGAGTCCCCGCTATCTTTGGAAAAAAATCCGAAATTTCAAGCGCAAATGAACAGGGATTGATGCAGATAGTTAAGTAGGTGGTTACAAATAAACGTTACGTGGGGAGGGCGGGTTTTGCACTGATAAACTCGCTTTTATCATAGATCATACGCTAAACCCGCCCCTACTAGATACTAGGTTTTTCACCCTTACCTACTTAGCCCAGATATTGGCGTTTATCTGCGGTCAAGATTGAGCTATTCGCTGATAATTTGCAAACGAATAGAGCGTTCTCCGTCTCCAAAATCCACTTCAATCTTTTCTCCCGAAAGACTGTCCAAGCATCCCAAAAGTAAGCGCAAATTCGGTGTACTTGCTCCTGTATCCACGTACAATCTATCAGCCAAACTGCCTAAACGCTTCCAAACAGTGTAGAGTTTGACTACAGTTTGTTCGAGCAGTGCAGCTTGTTTTACAACATCAGCAGTCGTACCCAAACAGCCGACTCGCAAAGACTCTTCTAAAGCCATTTCCATGTCTAAGTGAGACTGATTGAGAGCTTGCACTTGGGCGGCGGCATCGAGATATTTGGATAAGTTCTTGGCGTCGGAAGTTAGTTGTTTGACAGTATCTACGTCGGGATTTTCTGCTACTTCTTTTTGAATTTCGCTTTGGTGAGATGGAGAGAGTTTCTCCATTTCCTTGACTAAAGGAGCGAGATAGCGAGAAGGAAGAGAACCGCTAGATGCTTTTTCTTTGACTTCTTCTGGCAATAATTCTGAGTTCATTGCCATCCATTCGTCGGATAGTTGTTTGACTTCGCGCCTGGTGATACGATCGCCCTTTGATGCAGCATCTGTTACCATTTGCTGTACTTCGGGAGATGCTTTGGCGGTTTCTACAAAGGCTCTTTTGCTGAAGTTTCTAATGGACTCTGGGTCTAAATCTCCTTGGTCGATCAGAGTTTCGGCACTTTTAGCTAATTCTATCAAAGAATAGGCTTGACTTTTGCTAATTTCGCGTTCTTTTAGCCAGTTCAAGAAGCCGGTACCGCGTCCGTCGCCGCCTTTTTTTTCTCTGTCTCGGACTGTTCGGAGAATGCGTCCGCGCCAGATGTCGGTTTGTAAGTCGAAACGATCGCACACTTTCCAGGCATTGTCAACCTGATTGTCAAAGTCGAAGTCTGGTATTTGTTCGTCTTCGGGGTCTGGTAATTGGAAGTTGATATCGGTCAAGCCTTTGAGGGCTTCGGCAAGTTCTGCGGGAGATTGGGGGACTTCAGCCATTAGGAGAAAATTGTGTAGAGCGACAGCCGGTTTAATTGGGAATTTGCACAAGTTGAGATTTGAGACGCTATCTGTAGTAGTAAGGTGACAAGGCTGACACTACTGATAGAGTTTTTGTGCAGGTTATATCATTATTGCACGATGAAGGGCGATCGGCTTCAACGGCTTCACTAACGGGCTATAATTACCTAACTGTCATTGCGAGCGTCCGCGCGAAGCAATCTCAGAAGCTTAAACGCAGACACAAAAATTATGATTACGTATTTGTGATTGCGACCTGTCGGTGGTAATCTCAAGTCCCTGCGATTGCTTCGCGAGGACGCTCTCTTCGGACATCATTACCTAACTATCATTGCAAATGTACCCACGAAGCAATCTCAGAGCCCTGAATGGCGATCGAAAAATTATTATACTATGTTTGTAATTGCGAGTTGTCGGTGGCAATCTCAAGTCCCTGCGATTGCAACGCTCGTGAGCTCGCAATGACATCATCACTTAACTGTCATTGCGAGCGTCCGCGCGAAGCAATCGCAGAGGCTATAGTATAAGCTGAAAACTCATCCTTTGATCGACAGTTATGAGCAAACAATATTATGTGTACATCATGACGAATCAGCATAACAGGGTGCTTTACACAGGTGTAACCAGTGATTTAAAGAGAAGAGTTTACGAACACAAAGAAAAGTTAATAGATGGATTTACTAAAAAATACAATATCACGAAGTTAGTTTACTGCTAAATCTTTGAAAATGTATATGACGCGATCGAACGAGAGAAACAGATTAAAGCTGGTTCTAGACAAAAGAAAATTGATTTAGTTAATAGTATCAACAAACAATGGCAAGATCTGTATGATGAGTTTTGAAATTTTTGTATGTCATTGACCAATAGGGTTCACTTAAGATTGTCCGAAGAGAGGAACGAAGCAAACAAGAGTATTTATTTTTCATAATTTTTTACCGCCTGGATCGTCTTAAGTAAACCGTATTGTGTCATTGACGGCTCTGCCTTACTATTTTAAGGTGATGCGATAGCGACGCACAGCCCACAATGACATTGAGATGTAATCATAACCTAAACCCCAAAATCAACCGCCTGTCAGTGCCCTAAATAACCACCCTAAAAGCATCACACTCAAGAAAATCACGCCTCCGACAATTAACGTCAAACCTAACAGCAAAGCCGCGACAAATAACCAGTCAGCTTTTTTACTAGGTTCCGGGCTACCTAAATGAGCATCTAGCAATTCTATATTCTTGACATTAGCTTTCCAAGCAACATCAAATAAGTCTCCAGCAACCGGTACAGTGCCGGCAACTGTATCAAATACGATGTGAGCAGCCATTTGGATTAGGGTTTCTTGCGGTACTCCGAGTTGCGCGGATTTAAACACAACATAACCTGCAAAAATTGATCCGATTAAATCGCCACCGCCCGGTATAAGTCCTAGTATCGGATCGAGTCCGATGCGGTAACGGGTGCCGGGAATGGGAATTGCATTGTCGAGTAAGTGGCTGATGCGGCGGAGACGGCGCAAGGATGCAATCTGGGATTTGTTGAGTGTATTTGTGGCGGGAGTTTGTATGGGAGAACGTGACATTTGATTGCTCTCGATTGCGATATTACTGCTATTTTATGATTTTTATTGAAGCATATTATAGCTTTTTTACTATGTCTCAAGCAAGATTTTTTCTAATAATATTTATGACAAGTCTTACAACAAAACATTTTTGGGGCTTGTTTTCTCAACTATTGTCGCTTGGTGCGTCGCTATGAGATTGTCGATTAAATTTAGGGATTTTTTATGGCGACGCACCCTACAAATAATATTGCATGATTTTTCATAAACAGAAACCCGGTTTTTCTTCAAAACCGGGTTTCTTGCTTCTAGCTGCCTGTGGTCAGTTTAACCGGGAAAGCCCGATCTATTTGCCTTCAGTAAAGTCAGCATCAATCACGTCATCGCCGCCGTCAGTCGGGCCGCCAGTTGGGCCGCCAGTCGGGCCGCCAGTGGAGCCGTCTGCTTGCTGATACAGGCTGCTGCTGACTGCGTAGAACGCTTGTTGTAACTCGGTTGTCAGCGTCTTGATGGCTGCGTCGTCTTCTTTTTCGACGGCCTCCCGCAAGTCTTTGATCAAGCCTTCAACCTTAGTCTTGTCAGCATCAGGAACCTTATCGCCCAATTCTGCCAACTGCTTCTCAATTTGATAAGCTAAGGAGTCTGCTTGGTTTTTGCGATCGATCCGTTCGCGACGTTCCTTGTCAGCAGCCGCATTCGATTCGGCTTCTCTCACCATGCGATCGACTTCATTGCTGGGCAAAGTAGAAGCACCAGTAATGCTAATCGATTGTTCCTTGCCAGTACCTTTATCCTTAGCAGCTACATTCAAAATACCGTTAGCATCGATATCAAATGTAACTTCAATTTGAGGTACGCCACGGGGGGCTGGGGGAACTCCATCTAAACGGAAAGTGCCTAAATCCTTGTTGTCATTGGCCATTTCCCGTTCGCCTTGCAAAACGTGAATTTCCACGTTAGTTTGGCCATCTACAGCAGTCGAGAATGTTTCCGACTTCTTGGTAGGAATTGTGGTGTTGCGGGGAATGATTTTGGTCATCACGCCGCCCAAGGTTTCGACACCGAGAGACAGCGGGGTAACGTCGAGCAACAAGATGTCTTTGACTTCGCCTGCGAGCACGCCAGCTTGAATTGCTGCACCGACTGCGACCACTTCATCCGGGTTTACCGTTTGGTTGGGGTCTTTGCCGAGGATCTTTTTGACAAGCTCTTGCACGGCTGGAATGCGTGTAGAACCACCAACTAAGACGACTTCGTTAATTGCAGATTTGTCGAGTTTGGCGTCGCGGATTGCGTTTTCTACGGGAATGCGAGAGCGATCGATCAAATCAGAACAAAGCTCTTCAAACTTGCCGCGAGTCAAGGTGGTGTCCAAGTGTTTTGGTCCGTCTTGAGTCGCAGTAATAAACGGCAAGTTGATTTCTGCTTGAGTAACACTCGACAGTTCAATCTTGGCTTTTTCGGCTGCTTCCGTCAGGCGTTGCAGTGCTTGTTTGTCTTTGCGGAGGTCAATTCCTTCGGCTCTTTGGAAGTCATTAGCGATGAAATCGACGATTTTTTTGTCGAAGTCGTCACCACCGAGGTGAGTGTCTCCAGAAGTTGCTAGCACTTCAAATACGCCGTCGCCGACTTCGAGAATCGATACGTCGAAAGTACCGCCGCCCAAGTCAAATACGAGGATGGTTTCGTTGCTTTTTTTATCTAATCCGTAGGCTAAAGCGGCTGCTGTAGGTTCGTTAATAATCCGTAGAACTTCAATACCGGCAATTTTTCCAGCATCTTTAGTAGCTTGGCGCTGGGAGTCGTTGAAGTACGCGGGGACTGTAATTACCGCTTGGGTAACAGTTTCGCCGAGGTATTTGCTGGCATCTTCTACGAGTTTACGCAACACTTGCGCGGAAATTTCTTCGGGAGCAAATTGTTTGCCGCGGGCTGGACAGTCTAGTTTGAGGCTGTTGCCGACTTTCAGGACTTTGTAGGAAACTTCAGTGGTTTCGTGGGTTACTTCGTCAACCCGACGCCCGATAAACCGTTTTACTGAGTAAAAGGTGTTTTCGGCGTTCATCACGGCTTGACGCTTGGCGATTTGTCCGACGAGTTGATCGCCATTTTTAGCATAGGCTACTACGGAAGGTGTGGTGCGACCCCCTTCGGCGTTGGCTATGACGGTGGGTTTGCCGCCTTCCATAACTGCGACGCAGGAGTTTGTGGTACCTAAGTCAATTCCAACTACTTTTCCCATAGGGGTGTTCCGGCTCCAATATCTACAAAATTTTGGTTTTCTATCTGTGTGATAGTCTGGTTATTCAGGACTGCGATTCTACCTCGCGGTTTACGGGTAGTCAGTTCTGCTTTAATACAGTCTTCGATAGGGTACTTATCTCTATACTGCGGGCGGTTAGACCTTGCGATGAAGGTGTATTTACCGAACCTGTTGGGGGACGGTTGCATCGGTGAGGCTTTTACTGCTACAGCTTTGGACTGCTTTTGTTTACTCTTCCTAATGTACGGCGTGCGATCGATTTGGGCATTGTGGCAAACCGTATACGTTGTGTTGTATTTGCCGTCTTGTGTGTATAAATTTGGTTGGGCCCCTTTGGGCGATTCCCTACGGGATAGGATCTTTTGGATGGCCAATAGAAGATAGGACGTACGGTTGAAACCGCGTCTACACAGAAGATAGGACGTACGGTTGAAACCGCGTCTACACAAACGATGTCCGCCTCCGCGGACTGAGGAAGATAGATAAAACGGCGGTTGAAACCGCGTCTACACAAACGATGTCCGCCTCCGCGGACTGAGGAAGATAGCGTAATTTTAACCGTCTAGTCTTCAACCCGCGGAGGCGGGTTTTGTTTGTATCGACGCGGTTTCAACCGCCGTGTTCGCCCTGACTACCGCGCATCGCCAATCAAAATAAACGGCGACCAATAATAAGGATGGCGAGTGATTTGACTCAATTTAGCTTGCCGCAAAG
The DNA here is from genome assembly GCF_036705955.1 of Microcoleus sp. A6-C6. NCBI lineage: Bacteria > Bacillati > Cyanobacteriota > Cyanophyceae > Oscillatoriales > Microcoleaceae > Microcoleus > Microcoleus sp. A6-C6. The sequence goes on from NZ_JAUBVR010000035.1 coordinate 63,576, forward strand.
CTTCTCCTTTGCTCATCCCTTGATTGATATTTTGATAAAATGCCACCATCAATTCTTGAGTAGCTGAATCATCAACACTCCAGAGACTCGCCATCACAGCTTTCGCGCCCGCACGCTCAAAAATATAGGCAATTCCCGATATTTCTTCGCCGTTGGAATTCGCTTGCAAAGCTGTTTGACACGCGCTTAACGTGAGGAGTCTGGTGTTTTGCAATCCTAATAACGCCGCATCTCTAATATTCAAAAATTCATTATTAGCAAAAAGGATAGTATTTGGTTCTAAATCCACTCTGTCGGGTTTGCGACAATTTGGAGAGTTAGGCAAGCAGCAACCTTCGGGTTGGAAGCAGCCGTGAGTTGCTAGGTGCAGAAAGGGAAAGCGGGAGGCTTGGGTTTTGAATTGGTCGAGGGTGGCGACATTGCCGATATAGGATAAACTGCCGGGAAATATTTGGGTAATGTTTTTAACTTCATCTGGCGAAGCTGGTAAATTGTAGGGGTCGCGGGTGACGGGATTTCCTAATGCTAAGACTGCGCCTTGTAATGTCGAATCGGGAATTGACCTGGTTGAAATGCGGGTGAGATAGTTGACGGGATATTTTTGGATTAAGTATTTATTGGTTTGCTTGTCTAAAAGGGCTTCAAACGGGATATAACGCAACTTTCCTGTGGCGATGATGCTCAATTGTTTGGGAGAGAATGCCTGTATTTGGTCTTCTACTGGGCGAATCAGGATGTCGTATAGTTTGTGGCTAGTTTCTGTGTAATCTGTTTCGCTTGACAGTTGTTCGCGGTATTGAGTGATGAGTTTGTCGAATTCTTCAGGGTTTATCGCAATCTTTTTAACACTTAAACTATCTTTTGTCAAGACAAATATGGCGACGGTATTGGGAACATTTTTGAAATTTGTGAGTAAAACTGGTTGAATGACTACGGTTCCGGGTGAGATACTTGCTTTCAGTTGGGCGATGTCTTTGGGTTTGGTTTCAAATAGTTCGGCGACTTCTGGGAAACTGCGGGAGATTTGTTCTGCTTGGCGGTTGACTTCTGTTTCCAATTCCCGCATTTGTCGGGAGAGATTTTCTGAGAATTTGTCTTGGAGTTGGCGCTGGAGGTATTGCAGTTGTTGATTTTTTTGATTCCATTCGTCTATTGCTGTTTGTGCTTGGGGGTTGGCGACTTTGGCGTCGATGAGGCGGGTGTAGTCGGCGAGGTCTGCTGTGGTGGCGATGTTGACCCATTCAAAAGCGCGATCGGCTTGGTTTTGGTCGATGAGGAGAGATGTGAGGGCAACTGCGCTTCCTCTTTCATCTTCTAAAAACTTTTGCCTATTTTCCCGTTGTAAACCACTCCGTATTTCTAAGGTAATATTTACGGATTGCTCCAAATATTCGATCGCTTGAGTTGGTTGCTTCGTATCTCGGTACACTAAACTAATACCACTCAAAGTAATAGCTTCCCTCGCGCGATCGCCCACTGCCCGCAGAATTGGTAAAGCTTGGTTAAAGTATTTCAATGCTTCTTGGGGTTGGGAGATGCTGTCGTAGAATGCACCAATATTATTCAAAGTAGTAGCCTCCCCAGAGCTATCGCCCACTGCCCGCGTAATTGGTAAAGCTTGGTTAAAGTATTTCAATGCTTCTTGCGGTTGTCTATTTTTTTGGTAGAATGCACCAATATTATTCAAAGTAGTAGCAACGCCTGCGCGATTTTTTACTTCTCGCAGAATTGGTAAAGCTAGGTTAAAGTATTTCAATGCTTCTTGGGGTTGGGAGATGCTGTCGTAGAATGCACCAATATTATTCAAAGTAGTAGCAACGCCTGCGCGATTGCCCACTTCTCGCAGAATTGGTAAAGCTAGGTTAAAGTATTTCAATGCTTCTTGGTGTTGTCCAATTTTTTGGTAAACTACACCAATATTATTCAAAGTAGTAGCAACGCCTGCGCGATTTTTTACTTCTCGCATAATTGGTAAAGCTTGGTTAAAGTATTTCAATGCCTCTTGTGGTTCAGAAATATTGTCGTAAACTGCACCAATACCATTCAAAGTACGAGCTTCCCCAGAGCGATCGCCCACTTCCCGCCTAATTGGTAAAGCTTGGTTATAGTATTTCAATGCTTCTTGGGGTTGGGAGATGCTGTCGTACACTGCACCGATACTATTCAAAGTAGTAGCTTCCCCAGAGCGATCACCCACTTGCCGCCTAATTGGTAAAGCTTGGTTATAGTATTTCAATGCTTCTTGCGGTTGGGAGATTCTGTCGTACACTAAACCGATATTACTCAAAGTAGCAGCTTCCCCAGAGCGATCGCCCACTTCCCGCCTAATTGGTAAAGCTTGGTTATAGTATTTCAATGCTTCTTGCGGTTGGGAGATTCTG
>NZ_JAUBVR010000036.1:0-64620 GCF_036705955.1 Microcoleus sp. A6-C6
CATCATTAAATGGTGCACACCCGATCATTGCCTTTTTGTCAAGTACAATTTATACCAAATTAGATGAGCTTGCCCTGAGCGAAATTGTCAACTTACTCACGCATATATAGCACACTTAATAAGCAGCTTTAGGAATATTTAGGTAAATTTTTATGAACAGTTCTTACCCCCGCGCATCACCCAATCTCATCAAACTTATCACGTCCCTAAGAGTACGGATATCACCGTGAAATTTGGGAATGGAGAATGGAAAATGGATCGTGTGGCAAGGTGCGCACTGCGCACCCTACACCTATAATTATGGCATGAGTATTGTTAAAGTTAGCCAATTCTTAAGGCAGCATCGCCCACTGGTAAGTCATTGGGACGGGAAATAGTAGAAAAGTCAATTGCAAAAGCAGCGCTTTGAACTGCGGCGGGCGTGGCATTTTGAACAGTGGCCAAAGTAGCCCCTCCAACTTGAATTAAAGTATTGCTTCCAGACTGAGTGAAAGCAACGTTTGACAAACTGCTACCGCCAATGCCAATGCGATCGCCCTGGGCCGATATAAAATCAGTAATTGTGTCTGTTTCTGCACCACCTGCGATTAAAACAAAAATATCTGCACCTGCGTCACCAGTGAGAGTATCGTTGCCTACATCTCCCATCAAAATATCATTGCCATCGCCACCAGTTAGCAAGTCATTCCCTTTACCGCCTCTCAAAAAGTCGTTACCAGCATCGCCATTGACAGTATCGTCGTCGAGATTTCCGTTGATAATATCGTTACCAATACCGCCACTAATTAAGTCGCTACCTTTGCCGCCTCTAATAAAATCGTCGCCCGCTTCGCCCGTGAGAGTATCGTTGCCTTGGCCGCCGTTAATTGCATCATCAATCGGTGAACCGATAATGCGATCGTTTCCGCTACCTCCCCGCACGCCGATGGGGTTTTGCTGAGAATCTTGGGCGGTGACTTGATAGGTGTTCGGGGCATCAGGCAAGTTGAGCGATCGCAAAGGCAGATTTACAAAATTGGTATTATTGACAAAACTATTCAGCACAGCAGCATTGGTAATAATACTCGAAACCCGACTGGGGACAATCCCTGCAACGACTTTAGCACTGGAAATGCGATCGCCCTGCTGCACGGCATTCACCGTTTCAAAACCTTGAACAACATTGCCAAAAACAGCATAATTGCCATCCAAAAACGGCAAAGTATCCAAAGCAAAATAGAACTGCGAAGAAGCCGAATTCAAAGCGCTAGAACGAGCCATTGCCACAGCCCCTTTCGTGTGCGGCAACTGCGGCTTTTCGGTCACAACTTGGTTATAAACTGGTTGTGCCGCGCCTTGCGGTTTGATTTCCAAAGGAATAAAACGCGCCTGATTCGTATCCGGGTCAATAAAATTACCCGTTCCCAATTGACCCGCCGGAATGCTAGTATCCTTGCTGCGCGGATCGCCCCCTTGCACTACAAAAGGATCGGGCTGGCGCACAACTCGATGAAACATCACCCCATCATAGGTGCCACGTTCAACTAAATCCACAAAATTGCCCCCAGTAATCGGGGCATTAGTGCCGTCTACTTCGATCACCACCGGTTGACCATTAATTACCTGGACTACTGTAACTTTGCCTGTTAACGGGAGTGCAGCGCTCATAAGTAAATTGCTATTTGAGTGAGTGATATTTGGTTTCATACCAAATCCTGGCTAAATATCCCCTTTACTTCTTAGCCCGCAAACACCGGCTTCGTTGTATAGAAGCGGTTTTAACCGCCGAATCATAAAGGGGTAGGTAACTCGGATTTAGTATTAGAAGCAATCCGCGAATTGCTCCTACCCATTTAATCAGAAAACTGTAAACTTGTGTTATGTACAGTTCTACTTGTGAATTTATGATTTCCCGGCGCAAATTTTTTAGCACTTTATTGGTAATTTGTCTAGCCTTTGTGAGTTTCAATGTTGCTCCTCCAGCCTTTGCCCTCGGTGGCAAACTGCCGGCAGTGAATCAAGCCGCACCAGATTTTAGTTTACCGACAAACAGCGGCGACGGGCAAGTCTCGCTGTCCGATTATCGCGGTAAGTGGCTGGTAGTCTACTTCTATCCCAAAGATTTTACATCCGGTTGTACGATCGAAGCACGTCGATTCCAGCAAGACTTGCCGAAATACTTAGCAAAAAACACTCAAATCATCGGCATCAGTGCTGATGATGTCAACTCCCACGCGGAATTTTGCGACTCAGAAGGTTTGAAATTTCCGCTGTTAGCCGATACCGACGGCCAAGTCAGTAAAGCTTACGGTTCTTGGATGAGTTTTATCTCGTCCCGGCACAGTTTTATTATTGACCCTGAGGGGATTTTGCGGGAAACTTTTGTCAAAGTTAATCCGGCGATTCACTCCAAAGAAGTCTTGGCTCGTTTAGGCGAATTGCAGACTAACAGCTAATATTATCTCACCTAAATAACCGCAATCAAATAGGTTCGTAGTGAGGACTTTAGCCTTTATTCAGGATTTTAAATCCGACTAAAAACCCCACTACAAACCTGATATTAATTTAATTATTTTACGACACTTGATACCTGGTAACGAGACAAGCTATAAAGTCAATTTCAAATCGAAAATTGCCTATCCCGCCATATTCAGTGAGAATTGAACTTACTATTTACGGCAACAGGCTCTGAAGAAGATTCCGGCTCTGACAGATTTCTTTTTCGGCTAGCAAAACGGCGTTCCGGGTCAATCCCCTCAAAAGTTGGCGGCAACCAAACTCGGATGACCAACAATATTCCCAAAACCAGCAAAAATCCACCTGTTGATAATATTTGAACCCAGGGAGTTTCCAGCACACCCCGCACAATAACTTCTCGCAAAACTGAAACAATACAAACTTCAACCGCCACGCCGATAGAAACGCGCTGCTCTTGCAAATAAATAATCAGTAGCCGAAACAATTCCACCAAAACCAAGAGAAAGAGAATATCAGCAGTCACTTCCTGAAAATTCAAAGGAGGCAACAGCGAGAAAAACATTTCTCGCAGTTCGAGTACCATGAAACAGAACAAACCAATACACAAAGAAATTACAATTAAGTCTTGAACAGTTTCCAGACCGCTGACTATTAGTTTCAAATTTAACCATTTAGGAGGGGAATTGGTCTGGTTATTTGAACGGTTTTCCATTGACTGCTCCGGGAATCTGTTGGACTTGCTTACAGCTTAAGTTAAATTGAGCTGATCTTTGACAAAAAACAGGTTTAATTTATTTATAACCATCATCAAACTTCTGTCTGTTGAGAATTTTCCACAAACTTTTATTTATCACGCAGGCGGGTTGACTTGTTGCCAATGTTTGTGCTATGTGAAATCTGGTATTAGTAAATTTGGTGAAAATCATAATTCAAAATCCTAAAATGCTGTAACTGAGATAAAATATAAAAATTGTAAAGAATTATTTACGACAGCTTGATCAACTCAAGCTAGGAACTTTAGGCTCGAATCAACGAAAAGCCGGAAAGTCAACCGAAAAACAACAGCCACCTAGAGAGGATTGAACACAATGGCATTTACACTCGCACCATTACCCTTCGCCGCTGACGCATTAGAGTCAGGTCATATGTCGGCCAACACGTTTTCGTTCCACCACGACAAACACCACGCTGCTTACGTGACCAATCTCAACAAACTGATTGAAGGCACCGAACTAGCCAGCAAATCCCTCGAAGAAATTGTGATGGCATCTGCTAAAGACCCATCAAAAGCCGGCATCTTCAACAATGCAGGTCAAGTTTGGAACCACAATTTCTTTTGGAATTCCCTCAAAGCGGGTGGCGGCGGCACTCCGACAGGAGCTTTAGCTAATAAAATCAATGCCGACTTCGGCAGCTTCGACAAATTCAAAGAAGAATTCAAGGCTGCTGCGACAACTCAGTTCGGCAGCGGCTGGGCTTGGCTGGTTTTGGATAACGGTACTTTGAAAGTTACCAAAACAGCTAATGCTGACACCCCGCTAGCACATGGCCAAACTGCGTTGCTGACTTTGGATGTGTGGGAACACGCTTATTATTTGGATTTCCAAAACCGCCGTCCCGACTACATTACTAATTTCTTGGATAATTTGGCTAACTGGGATTTCGCAGCAGCAAATTTGGCTGCGGCTTAGTAGCACCTGATTTTTAGGATTGAAGTCCTCACTACGAATCTATTAAGTTTGTAGTGAGGATTTTATTGTTTATTTCCGAGGACTGAAGTTCTGACTACTAGCTTAATAGGTTCGCTTAAGTAGGTCGGCGCTGTAAAACGCAAATATGTAAACGATTGTAAAGTATTCAAATGCACATCTAGCAACACTCGTTAGCCTTGTTTACATATTTTTATATTGTGAAGTTTAATATCGCCTACAACTTAAGTGGATGTAAGAATAGGTGTGGTAGTTTGGGAACTTCCACTGCCTCACACGGTATCTAGTTTGTGAAGATTTATAAACCCATTTGTAGCGAGGAAAGGATAGTAGAACTCTCCAATCCTCGCAAAATCGGGACGTTTCCCCTTGCTATAGCAATGTTGTTGTGATAGATAGAGTTCTGGACAGATAGATGTCTGAGAGATAGATTGTTAATATTGGAGGCAGCGACATTTAACACAACCTTTTGGAGTATAGAAAATGACAAAAAATGTATCAGTAGTGATTCCATCTTATAACAGCGCCCAATTTTTACCGGAAGCAATAGAGAGCATACTTGAGCAGACTCTACCCGTATTTGAGATTATTGTCGTAGATGATGGTTCTACTGATGAAACGAAAGAAATCTGCGATCGCTACCCAGCAGTAAAATACGTCTATCAAAACAACCAAGGCGTTGCTGCTGCACGCAATACTGGTCTGGGGGTTAGTACAGGAGAGTATATTGTTTTCCTGGATAGTGATGACTGCCTTTTACCTGAAGCGATCGAGATTGGAGTCAAGCACATCAACGCCCTACCAGAGGTGGGCTTTGTATTTGGTCGTTATTTCTTCTATTCCATTCAACCTGATGGCTCATACAAAGTAGAAGAAAAATATGAGGATCAGCCTGAAGTTGCTAATTATCAAACCATTTTAGCCACCCAGCATAAGATTCAATGCGGTTGTATTATGTTTCGGCGTGTTGCTCTGGAGTCCGTCTCTATTGAGTCTGTTGGTGCATTTGACCCAAGTCTTGTGCCGATGGAAGATATCAATTTGTTCCTGCGGGTAGCCCGTGATTTTCCGATCTATTTCCACGGTGAAGTCGTTTCTAAATATCGCTACACTGGCAATAACCTATCCAGTAAATCGGCAAAAATGCTGATCCAGGCAAGACTATCTCATGGTCGGCAATGGAGTTACATTCAACAGACTGGAAAAGAAGAATATATAGCGGCTTACGAACAAGGAAAAAGGTCTTGGACTAAGCTTTTTGCCGATCGATTGCCTTACGAAATCCTGAGATATATACGAGCTAAACAATGGGTTGCAGCGTTGGGTATTCTGAGATTGATCTTGTATTACGATCCTAAATTGCAGTGTATCGATCGGGAAATCTACGAAATATCCTATACAACTCTGATGTCAGAGCTACGCAAGCTCCCCCTTCAAGACTCCTTAGCGTATTGGCAAAAACAACTTGCGGGAGCCACCCCTTTATTACCCCTACCCACTGACCGGCCACGTCCCCCAGAGCAATCCCTCCAGGCAGCTTCTCTGTCTTTTGGCATTTCTGGGGAAATCACCACGGCCCTGGGTCGATTGGGCGGGCAGGAAGGCGTCGCCCTATCCACAACCCTGTTAGCCGCGTTTAATATCTTGCTCTATCGCTATACAGGTACGGAAGATGTGATTGTTGGCTCCCCCTTTGTGGGCCGTGTGAATTCAGAAAATTTCGTGAATGCTGTCCCCCTTCGTACAGATATGTCGGGTAATCCCACGTTCCCAGAGTTTCTGGGACGAATGCGGAAAGTTGTTTTGTTAGGGCAAGCCTATCAAGATGTGCCCTATTGCTTATTGGTCGATCAATTTTGTCCCCAGCCCGACTTAAGCTATTCCCCTCTGTTTCAAGTGACGTTTGTCTTTGAGGAAAATATTCCCTTCCAAAGGATCGATCTGTCAAGATTAACAGCCAGTCCGTGGGTGATTGAAAATAACGAGGGGAAGTTTGACTTAACTTTATTCTTAAAACCAACCAGCGCAGGATTGGAGGGGAGTTGGTACTACAGCACGGATTTGTTTGATGCAGAAACTATTGAACGAATGAACGAGCATTTCCAGATTTTGTTGTCTGGGATTGTGGCTCATCCAGAACAATCGATTTCTGCCTTGCCGCTGTTGCCAGACCAAGAGAAAAATCTGTTGCTTGTGGAATGGAATCAGACTCAAAAAGATGAGTCGCAAGATCTATGCCTGCACCAGTTAATAGCTCAACAAGCAGAAGTAACTCCAGATAAAATTGCGGTTTCCTTTGAAGGTCAAACATTGACTTACGAAGAACTACATCAACGCTCTAATCAACTGGCCAACTATTTGCAACAAAGAGGGGTGAAGCCGGATGATTTAGTGGGCATTTGTGTCGATCGCTCTCTGGAAATGCTGGTGGGATTATTAGGTGTGCTGAAGGCGGGCGGAGCCTATGTTCCCATAGACCCCAACTACCCGGACGATCGCGTGGAATACATGATCGAGAATTCCCAAGCCAAAGTATTGTTAACACAACAGCAGCTTGTGAAGAGCCTGCCTACGGAAGAATCATTGGTCATCTGTTTGGATACGGATTGGCCACTGATTGCTCAAGAGAGTCAGGAAATGCCGATCGCCAGCGTTACCCCAGAAAATATGGCTTATGTCATTTACACATCTGGTTCTACGGGTAAGCCCAAAGGCGTACAAGTTCTCCACCGTGGGGCAGTCAATTTTTTAAAGTCGATGCGCGAGCAACCGGGGATCTGTGCGACGGATATTTTGCTGTCTGTCACAACACTTTCTTTTGATATTGCAGTCTTAGAACTGTTCTTACCCCTGACTGTGGGAGCGCAGGTTGTGATCCTGAGTCGGGAAGCTGCGATGGATGGCAGAAAGTTATTAAGGACGATCGCCCAATTAGGCATTACGATCCTGCAAGCAACTCCAGTGACTTGGCGATTATTGCTGGAATCGGGCTGGGAAGGTCAGTCCCCGATGAAAATGCTCTCCGGTGGGGAAGCCATACCGAAAGAATTAGCTGCTCAATTGTTAACCAAAGGTACGGAACTTTGGAATATGTACGGGCCAACGGAAACAACAGTTTGGTCAACGGTTTATCAAATCAAAGACCCCGAACAGCGAATTTTAATTGGTAAGCCGATCGCCAACACCGACATCTACATCTTAGATGCTCTCCTGCAACCCGTTCCCGTTGGGGTGGCTGGGGAATTACATATTGGTGGTTCAGGATTAGCGCGAGGCTATTTGCAACGTGACGATTTAACCACCGAGAGATTTATTCCTAATCCCTTTCGAGAAACCGAACGAATATATAAGACGGGGGATTTAGCACGTTATTTGCCAGATGGAAATATTGAGTGTTTAGGTCGCCTAGATTTTCAAGTCAAAATTCGCGGTTTTCGGATCGAACTCGGTGAAATCGAGTCTGTTTTGGTCAAACATTCCAACGTGCAGCAGGCAGTGGTCATCGTCAGGGAAGATTTTCCTGGCGACAAGCGTCTAGTGGGTTATATTGTCGCTCTCAACAATCAGAACCCAACCATCCAAGAACTGCGAAGTCTGCTCAAGGAGTATGTACCAGAATATATGGTGCCATCTATCTTCGTTTTCTTGGAAGCTCTACCTCTAACACCTAATGGTAAGGTAGATCGTAAAGCTCTACCTGTACCTGAACAATCTCGCGAAGCAGCAATCATACCCGCCACTCAAAAGGCTCTAGATTTGCCCGCCCCTACAACTCAAGAAAATCCAGAACAGCCAGGAGAATTTGCCAGTCCCCAGGATGATTTGGAAGTTCAACTCATCAATATTTGGGAACAAGTATTGAATATTTCATCCATCAGTACGACAGATAATTTTTTCGAGATGGGAGGACATTCCCTATTAGCGATATCCCTAATGCGTGAAATAGAGAAAACCTACAAGAAAGAGCTACCTTTACCTATCCTTTTCCAATCACCAACGATTCACCAGTTGGCTCACACCCTTCGTAAACAAAGATTATCGTCTTCTTCGCAGGCTTTAGTCACGATTCAGAAAGGTAGTTCCAAACTGCCTTTATTCTTTATTTACGGCATCTTCCTTTACTATAACTTATCAAGACACCTGGGCAAAGACCAAACCTGTTATGGAGTCTATGTCAAAGAGGAAGTCAATATGTTCCAAAAGAATAAACTTGACCAATCACCAACCCCTTCAGTGAGTATTCCAGATCTGGCCACTCGCTACCTCAAAGAAATACAAAAACATCAGCCTAAAGGCCCTTACCTCCTAGCGGGTGAGTCATTAGGTGGCTTAGTAGCATTTGAAATGGCACATCAACTTCGTTTACAAGGTGAAGAAGTAGCTTTACTTTGCCTTTTGGATAGTGCGATTCCAGGAAAAAATCAACTGTCATTGAGTCAGAAGCTGGCTTTTCATATCAAAAAGCTGCGCCAAAAAGGGCTTTCATATTTGCTTCAAAAGATAGTAGAATCGAAGACTAAATCGACTCCTGATATTAACATTAATAATGTTAATAGTAATCCGGTAGATCCTCGATTACAGTTTCGGGAGTACGCTTTTAATAGTTACAAGCCACAGCCTTACCCAGGCAGGGCAATTTTGTTCCGGGCGATGGAGGAAAGTCACTTTAGCACTTTGGAAAACTGGAATGAACTGTTGGTTGGAGGATTAGATATATATGATATCCCTGGAGATCATCTAAGTATCCTTCAAGAACCCAATGTCCCTCTCTTGGCAGAAAAAATGAGAGTGCATATCGATCAAGCTTTAGCAAAACTTTAGGCTGTTGAGTTGAACGACTTATACAAGCGATTCAACAGGCTATTACAGATCAAACAATGCGTCAACGCGCCGCCAGATTGGCGGCGCAAATCCAAGGTGAAGATGGTATTACCAAGACAGTTGCTATCGTACAGGAAATCTAAAATCGTGGGACTGTTGACGGATAACCCGTATTCTACTGGAGGAATTCAAAGAACCTTCAGTTAATCGTACTTATACCCCAATACGGTTTACTTAATTTATAAGGATCGTGAATTAAATAATTTCCATTTTTCTTCTAGCCCATCCCACAACAATCAAATTGGGAAGTTATTTAATTCTCATTTCTAAGTTGTAGGGTGCGTCGCTCGTTTAATCTGGCGTTCCAGGGCGAGAGTTGTTTTTGGCGACGCACCCTACGTTGACTTAAGTGAACCGTATTGGTTATCCCCCCTTCAGTATTTTTAATAAGGCTCCTCGATAAATTTTTCTGCCTTCTGAGTTAAGGTGAACGCCATCTGTTGTGACCTGTTCTTTCAATACTGTCCCTTCGTACAGAGGCTGAATTTCTTTTTCTACTATCAAAAACTTCTCTGTCGCTGCCACTTGACGAGTCAAGGCTTGAATGGTTTTCACTCTTTCCAAAGGGCCCGCTAGTGTGATATCATGGCTGGCTTCAATCGTTGAGTAAAAAGCAGGGACTAACACTACTTTTTGGGTGTTCATTTTTGTTTTGACAGTGCGGATAATTGCCTGCATATTGTTAATGAATTGTGCATCATTTATTCGATAACCCGCATCATTAGTACCGATCGCAATAATTGCTGTATTACATTTAACGTTAGCAGCAGTTAATAGTTTTAGCTGGTCGATCAGAGAAATTGTTGACATTCCGGGCAAGGCAAAATTAAAAGTATCTTTACCCATTGTATTTCCCAGCCCAGAAGTGATAGAATCGCCCCAAATGCAAGCATTGATTTGAGTATTTTTAGTCAGATATAGTTGATAATCAACTTCATCTAGCCACCAAGAATTAGAACTTAGGGTGTCTGTCGATAATTCGATAGAATTTGCATTCAACATGACTAAAAATCTACCTAAATACCCCCTCTTCATCGTAAACTCTAAAATCCCTGTTAAGAGAATGACATTCAATAGCAGTGAAATGGTCGCGATATGTTTTTTCATTCAGGTATGAGCAAGCAAACTAACATAAATTATCAATAGACCTCTTGCAAAAGTCCTTTTAATCCAATTGTGGAACAGGCTTTTCGGCCTGTTGCACGATAAACATTTTTTATTGTGGAACGGGCCGGAGAACCCGTCCTAGTTATTTTTGCAAGAGGTCTAATCACTACACTACCAAAAAGTAATTCACAATTATAATCAGTTTGTCAGATCGCGAATTATGAATTAAGCGATCGCACTGCTCCATCTTGTTTGAGATCGAATAGAGTGTGCGCGTAAGACTGGATTAGCTAGCAGACTAAAACAGCTTTTAACATTCCTTCGCCTTGGTCTAGTTGGAACTCAAATCCTAATTTTTTACAGAGACTCTGCATCTTGTAGTTGCTAGTGAGAATGTAACCGACGATCGCATTTAACTTCTCTTCCCGACCAATTTGCAGCAGCCGCCTCAATAATTCTGTTCCCAAACCGCGCTGCTGATAGCTATCGCTGACGATGAGCGCAAATTCGGCTTCGTTTGTGCCGTGGAGTTTGCTGAGACGTGCTACTCCCAAAATCCGGTGTTCTAAGGTTTCCGGGTCTTTGCGATCGGCTACTAACAGCATTTCCCGATCGTAGTCAATAAAACAAATCCGGGTCAAACGTTCGTGAGCGATGCGGTGCTTTAACTTTACCATGTGAGCGTAGCGCAAATACACGCTTTCTTCGGAAAGCTCTTGATGAAACAGCACCATCAGCGGCTCATCTTCTGGGCGAATCGGACGGATCATGATGGGATGATCTGTCAGAGTTGACCATTCTTGAACGTATTGCATAGGATAGGGGCGAATCGCGGGTAAAATGGCGTTTTCGGCAGAGTGGAGAACAACGCGGGCATCGAGGGCGATCGCACCTTCTGGAGAAACCAACAGCGGATTAATATCTATCTCGGCAATCTGAGGTTGCTCGACAATCAGTTGACTGAAACGAACTAATAACTGTTCGAGTTTTTCTAGGTCAATTGCCGATCGCCCGCGCACTCCTTGCAAAGCTTTATAGATGCGCGTTTGCTCCATCATCCGCCGCGCTAGGGTGGTATTTAAAGGTGGCAGTGCTAGCGATCGATCCTGAAACACTTCCACTAATTGTCCGCCGGAACCAAACAGCATGACTGGCCCAAATTGAGGGTCAATACTGCTACCCAAAATTAGTTCGTAGCCTTCCAAATGCACCATTTGCTGCACAGTCACGCCGAGAAACGCTGCGGGATCGATCGCCCGTACCCGCTGGGCGATCGCTTCAAAGGCACTAATTACAGCCTTAGAATCGCCTAAATTTAGTTGTACGCCCCCCACATCGGTCTTGTGAGTAATCGTCTCAGAATGCAGTTTTAGCACCACTGGATAACCGAGGCGATCGGCAATTTCCACAGATTCGGCTGGGCTGAGGGCAATTTCGGTGGCTACAGTGGGAATTCCATAGGCTGCGAGTAACTGCTTTGATTCGTATTCTGTGAGCAAAGTGCGATCGCTTTTGACAACAGAAGTCAAAATATTTGTGGCCGCCGATCGATCGCAAGTCGGGATTTCCGCAGCGGAGAGAGCAGGCGTTTCGTAGATAGAGCGCAGGTTGTAGCTGTACCGCCACATATAATTAAACAACCTGACTGCGGTATCGGGATAGGGGAAAGTCGGAATATTTGCCTGATTCAGAATTTCCGTTGCCGCTAACACTCCCGCACCGCCCATCCAGCTTGTTAATAAGGGCTTTCCGAGTTGGCTGTAGGACTTGAGTAGTTCTGCGGTTTGGGTGGGATTTGTCATCGCTTGGGGTGTGAGGATGACCAGCAATCCGTCACTATTGCGATCGGGAGCGACTACTTCTAGAGTTTTGGCGTAGCGATCGCTACCAGCATCGCCCAAAATATCGATCGGGTTTTGATGGCTCCACTGAGGGGGTAAAAACTCATCAAGCTGTTGCAGCGTCTCCGGTGCAAGCTCTGCGAGGGCACCGCCGCCGCTAATTAAGGCATCAGTGGCGATCGCCCCTGGGCCTCCGGCATTGGTGACGATCGATAGGCGGTTCCCCTGGGGTCGCGGTTGCTTTGCCAGAATTTCTGCCATGTCGAACAAATCGGAAATTGTGTGTACGCGCAACGCGCCACAGCGCCGGAAAGCAGCGTTGAGCACGTCATCGCTGCCGGTCAAAGCTCCCGTATGGGAAGCGGCGGCTTTCGCGGCGGCGGCGGTACGTCCCACCTTGAGAATGATGATCGGTTTGTCGATCGCCACTGGGCGGGCGGCGGAGAGGAACGATCGAGCATCACCCATCGATTCCATGTACAAAACGATACTGTGGGTGTGGGGATCGTCGCCGAAATAATGAATCAGATCGCCCCAACCGACATCGAGCATGGAGCCGATCGACACAAAAGCGCTAAAACCGACATTTTCGCCCAAACTCCAGTCTAGAATCGAAGTACAGAGGGCGCCGCTTTGACTGATGAAGGCGACATTACCCGGACGGGCGATCGAGCCTGCAAAAGTAGCATTCAGCCCCAGCACAGGATTCATCACGCCGAGACAATTCGGGCCGATAATCCGCATTTCGCCCAGACGCGCTTCGGCCAGAATTTGCTGTTCTAAAGCAACTCCCGCCGGCCCAATTTCTTTAAAACCAGCCGAAACAATAACTGCTCCTTTCACCCCAGCAGCGATACATTCGCGGATCACTTGCGGCACACTAGCCGCCGGCGTAGCAATCACCGCGAGATCCACTATTTCCTGGACGCTAGCAATGTCAGGATAGGACTTGAGTCCCAAGACGCTGCGGCGCTGTGGATTCACCGGAAAAACCGTTCCGCCAAAGGGATTGCGAATCAAGTTCCACAGGAGAGTACGTCCGACGCTTCCTGCTCTCTCTGTTGCGCCGATTACAGCCACGGAGCGAGGATGAAAAATGTGATCGAGCGGATGACGCTGTTCTTTCCAAATATCGTGAGCCGGATCGCTCGCAGTGCTTTGAGTTCTTGAATTTATCTGCATAATACCCTACTTCAATTAATCAGCAATTAATATTGAGCTGCTTTCGATAACAATTACCGCATCCAATCCAAACTATTTTTAGGCTCTTTTTCGGCTTTTTATTCATCTTCTTCGGATGTTCGCGGTTCCTGACCAAAAAATCTCATTGCGCGTTTCCGACCGACCCCTCTTAAACAACATTTTCGTTGTCCAACAGTTAGTTCGGAATCCCATTTTATTATAGCTTCCTCACAAATTACAGAGGATGTTCTGCATACTATCTATTTTAATTCTTCCCACCGAATTAGCAAGTCAATTTTTGTAACAAATAGCGAACAGAGTATTTAAAATATTGAGATTAAATATATGCTAGATATAGCGGTCGGAGAAGAAAAAATCGCTCGCTAACAAAAAATAAGGTGAAAGCAAGCTATATTAGTAGAATAGCACGGCTTTACTGAAGGCAACTCGACAAAGGAAGTCAACGTCAGAGACTTCATCCAAAAGAATTACACCCCCTATGAAGGGAATGCAGAATTTATCGCAGCACCAACAGAAAAAAACCAGCAACTTTGGCGCGCAGTTCTGGAACTAATGAAACAAGAGCGCGAAAAAGGTGTGTTGGATGTTGATACAAAAGTACCCACATCGATCGTCGCTCATGCTGCGGGATACATCGATCGCGATTTAGAACAAATAATAGGCTTGCAAACCGATCGACCTTTGATACGCGCGATTATGCCCTTCGGCGGAATTCGCGTGGTCAAGACAGGTTTAGAAGCTTACGGTTATCAACTCGATCCACAAACACAAGAAATATTTACGAAATATCGCAAAACACACAACGATGGTGTCTTCGATGTTTACACCCGCTCCATGCGTTTGGCGAGACGTTCTGGTATCATCACAGGTTTGCCAGATGCCTACGGACGCGGGCGCATCATCGGTGACTACCGGCGGGTTGCTCTGTACGGTGTCGATCGCCTGATTGACGATAAGAAACAACAGCAAGAATCGCTCGAACTAGAGGCGATGGAAGAGGGAACAATTCGTTTGCGCGAAGAGTTATCCGAGCAAATTCGCGCATTGTTGGAGTTGAAAGAAATGGCTGCTAACTACGGCTTTGATATTTGCAAGCCGGCGGCCAATGCACGAGAAGCTTTCCAGTGGCTGTATTTTGGCTACTTGGGAGCAGTGAAAGAACAAAACGGGGCGGCGATGTCTCTCGGTCGCGTATCGACGTTTTTAGACATTTATTTCGATCGCGATTTGCAAAGTGGCGCGAGTTCAGAACTGGAATTGCAAGAACTGATTTTCGGGGCGCGAGTTAACTTAGCTAAGACTTTGCTCTATGCGATTAACGGCGGTATAAATGAGAAGTCCGGCGACCAAATCACGCCGCAGTTTCCACCAATTACTTCCGAATATCTCGATTATGACGAGGTAAAAGCGCGGTTCCATGACATAATGGCGTGGTTAGCAAAAACCTATATCAATACGCTGAATGTCATTCACTATATGCACGATAAATACTGCTACGAGCGGCTAGAAATGGCATTGCACGATGCACGATTCAGGAGGCGATCGCCAGTCAGGGAATTAGCGATGATTTCTTTTTTGCTCGTGTTGAGGAAATGGCCGATCGCGCTTTTGACGATCAGTGCACCGGGGCTAACCCCCGCTACCCGCTGATTGAAGATTTAAAGCAGCTTCTGCTGCAAGCCTACTCTGACACCAACACTTCTGGGGTCGATCGAGAGTTAACTGTAGTTTGATAAGCTGTACTGCATCTAACGAGTAGCCAGAAACCGGGTTTTTCAACTAAAATCGTGGGTAGAAACCCTCAATTTCCTGAAAACCCGGTTTCTTTGTCCTCAAATCTAAAAATCTAAACATCGCCCTCGAAAATCGCCAAAGTCGATCTATTTGCCATAGGCGGTTTAAAAATTCAGAAATTGTGATATAGTTGAAAAGGTAACTGTTTTAAGAATTTTGTAATTTTAGTGGCTGTTCGCGCGATGACCTCTTCACCAACCATAGCACCCGTTCGATCGAGTCAAGTTACCCGCAAGTCTTATCCCAACTATCGGGTAATAGTCCTCAACGACGATTTCAACACATTTCAGCACGTCGTGGAATGTTTGACGAAATACATTCCAGGGATGACGAGCGATCAAGCTTGGAAACTAGCCGACCAAATCCACAACGAAGGCCAGGCCACCGTCTGGGTTGGGCCGCAAGAACAAGCAGAACTTTATCATATGCAATTGAGCCGTGCTGGACTGACAATGGCTCCGCTAGAGTCTACTTAACCGGTATTTACGTCTTGGCGACCTGACACCGAGGTCGGATGCTTGATGCTACCGTCTGGTCGTCGCTTGAATCTCGAAGATATTCACAGTGTGTTTTGGCGTAATTTCTCCGGTGTTTCCGTTCCACCTTTAAAAGATTTCAACCAACAGCAGGTCGCATTTAATGATTCAATGAGTACAGGTTGATCGAACTCGCTGGGTCAATTCCTGGCGTACCAATTTCACAAAGAAAAACCCCGACAACTGACTAAGGCAAAACAAATAGGTGTGACGATTCCTGCAACTTTAATCAGTAACGATGCAGCGGAAGTTAGGGAATTTATCAAAGCTTATCAAAAAGCAATTTTCAAGCCTGTTTATGGTGGTGCTCATAACAAGTTTATGACAGAGGCGCATTTAGAACTTAATCGGTTGAACATGGCTTTGAGTATTTCTTCAGTCACAATCCAAGAGTATATTTCTGGGACAAATATTCGCAGTTATGTGATTAGTGAATCAGTCTATACTGCCGAAATTCGGAGTCCAGCTTTGGACTTTCGGGAAGATTTGGACGCTGAGCTAATTCCGATAGATTTGCCAGAAGCAGTTCACAAACAATGTTTGGCAATATCCCAGGCATTTATGGTAGAGTAGAATGCGATTGATTGGCGTGTCAAGCCAACGGGTGAGTATGTATTTTTAGAGGCAAATCCTAGTCCGATGTTTGTACATTTTGAGCGTCAGACTGGTTTTCCTATTACACAAGAATTGGTCAAGCTCTTAATGGATTAACTGGCGTTAAGAGGCGATCGCACGGGCTCTCGTGCCCATCCTACAATTATGAGACTTGAATTGCAAAAGTCCTTTTAATCAAATTTTCGGACGATGCTCAAAGCCCATCCCACAAGAAAAAAATGTGGGATAGGCTTTGAGCATCGTCCTAGCTATTTTTGCAAGAAGTCTACGATCGCCCTTTGCACTCTCAACCAGTCGATCGCGCTCAAATCTCAAATCTTAAACCGAAGCTGCCCGCATCTGTTACAATTTTCAACATAGCCAGAACAGCACGCCCGCCGGAACTCACCTGCATAGGGATACCAGCCCGCGATAGGAGTCGTGGAGATTGAAAAAAATTAGATATTTAGTTTCAGCTTCCAGATTCATCCGTGGAGTCAATCTAAAATCTAAAATCGACTGTGGAGTCAATCTAAAAATCTAAAATCTAAAATCTAAAATCGACTGATGGAAACCCTGCAAACCCAACTTTACGAACTCGCACAATTTGCTAATAATTTAGTCAACACTCAACTGACACACCTGAGTTTAGTCAGCGTGGGAGTGATTTTTCTGGCAGGATTGCTAACTAGCTTGACGCCCTGTATGCTTTCCATGTTGCCGATCACGATCGGCTACATCGGCGGATACGAAGCAAAAAGCCGTCTTCAAGCTGCCGCCCAGTCGGCGTGGTTTTCTCTGGGACTAGCCACAACCCTAGCGGGTTTAGGCATTGTAGCATCATTTGCGGGTCAAGTTTATGGCAAAATTGGTCTGGGTTTGCCGATCGTTGTCAGCATAATCGCGATTTTAATGGGGCTGAATTTACTCGAAGCTTTACCCTTACAAATGCCGTCTTTCGATGCTGTGGGGTGGGTGCCGAAGAATTTGCCTGCGGGCGTGCGATCGTACTTATTGGGCTTAACTTTTGGTTTAGTAGCATCTCCGTGCAGCACTCCGGTTTTAGCTACGCTCTTAGCTTGGGTTTCCAAAACGGGAGATACCGTTTTAGGTGGTGTATTGCTGCTGTTTTATGCTGCTGGTTATGTCGCTCCGCTAATTATAGCAGGTACTTTTACCGCGAGCATTAAAAAGTTGTTAGAATTACGCAGGTGGTCGAGTTGGATCACGCCTGTTAGCGGCGTTTTGCTAGTAGGATTTGGGGTTTTTTCCCTACTTTCCCGCATACTTCCCGCCTAAGGTTCGATCGTTCGGACTTCAGTTCTTATTTGAAGATATAGCAATCATTACAGGATTCGAGAACTATTTTTTTTGAATGAACCGCGTTGGCGTAGCCTGCGCGAAGCGCTTAGACGCTAAGAACACGAAGGAAGAAAAAGAAACAATTCACAATTGATTGAGAATTGCTAGATAAAAATAATATTTTCTTCCTTCTTCCCTCTTCCCTCTTCCTTCTTCCCTCTTCCCTCTTCCTTCTTCCTTCCTATGACATCAAAAGAAGTATTTCTATCCAAACTATCAGACTGGGCGACTGCACCTCAAAAGTTCTTCAAGCGGGAAATATTGCCGGTGCTGGCAGATTTGCGGCTGGCAATTATCTTGCTGCTGGCGATCGCACTTTTCAGCATTTCCGGCACCGTCATCGAACAAGGCCAATCGGTAGAGTTTTACCAATCCAACTATCCAGAACACCCAGCCCTTTTCGGTTTCTTAACTTGGAAAGTTGTGATCATTGCAGGACTAGACCACGTTTACCGCACTTGGTGGTTTTTGTCAATCCTAATTTTGTTCGGCAGCAGCTTGACAGCTTGCACTTTTACTCGACAATTTCCCGCATTAAAATCGGCCCGCCGCTGGAAATTTTATGAAGAACCGAAGCAGTTTGAGAAATTAGCTCTCAGTGCGGAATTAGAAACAGTTGATTTAACCTCGTTAGAACAACTTTTACAGCAAAAAAACTACCGCATCTTCCGAGAAGGCGAAAAAGTTTATGCTCGTAAAGGCATAATTGGTAAAATTGGCCCGATTATTGTTCACGCCAGTATGCTAATTATTTTAGCTGGGTCGATATTGGGCTCGATGACTGGTTTTATGGGTCAAGAAATGGTTCCTAGCGGTGAAACGTTTCGGGTGCAGAATATCACGGATGCGGGGCCTTGGGCTGGGCCGCAAATACCGAAGGATTGGTCGATGCGTGTGAATCGGTTCTGGATCGATTATAGTCCGAGCGGGGCGATCGACCAATTTTACTCTGATTTGTCGGTTTTGGACAAAACAGGCCAAGAGGTCGATCGCAAAACCATTCACGTTAACGAGCCGCTGAGATACCGAGGAGTCACCTTTTATCAAGCAGATTGGGCCCTAGCCGCCGTGCGAGTTCGCCTCAACAAAAGCCCGGTTTTACAATTGCCAATGGCTCAGTTAGACACCCAGGGTAAAGGCAGAATTTGGGGTGCTTGGATTCCAACAAAACCCGATTTAAGTGCGGGAGTTTCTTTGCTAGCAAAGGACTTGCAAGGCACGATGTTAGTCTACGGTACGGATGGCAAATTGTTAACTACTGTTCGCGCCGGCAGCGCAGTCGAAGTTAACGGAGTGATGTTGGCAATTGACGAAGTTGTCGGGAGCACGGGATTGCAAATTAAAGCCGATCCGGGAATTCCGCTAGTTTATACTGGCTTTGGGTTGCTGATGCTCAGTGTGATGATGAGCTATCTGTCTCACTCGCAGATTTGGGCTTTGGAAAAGGAAGGCAAACTCTATGTTGGCGGGCGCACTAATCGCGCTCAGGTGATATTTGAAAGAGAAGTTGTGGAGATTTTGGACAAGTTGGCAGAATTGAAAACAGCAGATGCAAAAAGTGCGATATCCCCGACTTCTGTTGCTAGTCAAACCTAACCGTAGGGTGCGCACTGCGCACCTTACACCAATGGATAAAACGAAAAATAAATGTGGATAAAAAAATAGAATTTAGTCAACACGCCTTGCTGAAAATAGAAATTCTTGAAAGTCACGGGGTTACAATTTCAACATATTTAATTTCCGAAACTGTTTAGAATGCCTAGTAAGATAGAAGCAAGTGGTGAAGGGAAGTTTATTTGTCAAAAGAGATTGAATGGACTTGTCCTAAGAGTGGTTTACCAAGAATATCTCGATCGAATTTTAGTAATTACTGCTTATCCTGGTAAGAGGTCAAGATATGAAAAAGATTAGATACAGCCCGGATGTAGATGCGATGCTGATCGAAATTTGCGATCGCCCGATCGCCTATGCCGAAGATGAAGGGCAAATTATTCTACACTATTCTAGCAGTGGAGAACTGGTATTGATCGAAATATTAGATGTCAAACAATTCATCTCATTAGAATCTGTCTCCGATCAAATACCTGCCCGCTAAAGCAGTCCATCCTCAAAATCAACTACTACAACGAACCGTAGGGTGCGCACTGCGCACCTTACACCAATTCCTAGGGCGATGTACAGCGCACCTGACTACAACTGATACTAGCCCTACTTCTCGTGCCGCACCTCAACCACAGTGTGCACGTTCCCCCGTGGCAAAAAATCGCCCTTAATTGTCACTTCCAGTGGTGCGCAAGCTGCGACAAAATCGTCTAAAATTTGATTGATCGATTCTTCGTGAGAAATGTAGCGATCGCGATAACTGTTAACGTACAGCTTCATCGCCTTTAACTCCACCACCCGCTCGTCGGGCACGTAAGTAACGTGAATCGTGGCAAAATCGGGATAGCCCGAAAACGGACATTTGCAAGTAAACTCCGGCAAAGTAATGTTAATCGTGTAGCGCCGCCCGACTCGCGGGTTCGGGAAAGTAATTAACTCCCCGTCCAAAATCTCGCGTTCGCCATATTTCATTGCCTCGGTACTTGACTTTGGCAACACATCTTGTTCGGTTGGGTGGTTGTTCATAGCGATCGACTGAAAACTTCTAACATTTAACTAAACTCACTATTAATATTTTTAACAAATATATTGACGAATTGTGTTGCGATCGATCTAATTGCAAATACTCTCAGGCTAAACTTAAAAAAGTTCACCCTCGCCATCTACAATTATGCAAAATACTACCTTATCTGACAATACATCCCCTGAAAACTCAAATACTTACTCTCCATCGGTACCAATTTCCCTCTATCGAGAAGTCACCGCCGAATTGCAAGCCGCCCAAGCGATGCTCGACTCCCTCAAAACCCACAACCAGCAATTAGTCCAACAAAATCAACAACTGCGGCGAGAAGTAGAAACAGTAGTTCAAGTATCCCAGCAGCTACAGCAAGTCGTCAACTCAGCTCAGACTGTCACCCAGACTGGGATGCCCCAAATGCCCTCAGTCAAATTCAATTTCAGCGTTGAACCGGAGCCCCCAGCACCTGTCACCTCGCGGACTAACTCTACCATACCTCAACCACCTCAGACAGTGGCTTTCCCTTTCCCTCTACCGGAAGCGGAGCCCACAGCCCCCCGGATGCCTGACACACTTCCACAAAAATCATTTACAGAAGTGCCAGAAACTCCTTACCGTGTGCGCTCTCAACCCAAAAAAGCCTCAGACTTAAACGGATTATGGTTGATGATCGCAATTTTTCTGATAGTCATTTCCGCCTTCGGCGCAGGTTATTTAGTTGTTCGTCCTTTATTAATGAAAAAGTAAATTCCAACAAGAATCCCACGACCTGAGCCGTGGGATTTTAACCGAAACCTAGCATAAAATGTTCAAAGTTACGCTAATTGGTCACTATACTCTGACGGCACTCGTTTCTACTGCACGAGGCGCATACTGCTCTTCACAAGCAGAACCTAGGCTGCCCACCCCGGGCTCGAAACCGCGCGTGAACTCAGTGAGTTTTACCTGTTTAGCTTCCAGAGCTGTTTGTAGCACCTTCATGGCTCGGTGAGGATCGCCGGCTCCGCAGAAAAATAAGTCTGCGGCAAAATAACCGTGTTCAGGCCAAGTATGGATTGCTATATGAGACTCTGCCAAAGTTGCAGTAGCCGTCACTCCGTGAGGACTAAACTGGTGTACGCACAAATCGATGAGAGTAGCTCCTCCGGCTTCGATCGCATCGAGTATGGCGCGGCGGATACGTTCAGGATCGTTGAGGATGTCTCCAGGAGACTCCCAAGCATCAGCGACCAGATGGGTTCCCAATTGTTTCATTCTGCGGGGTTTTACCTTTAATTGTAGTGTTCCAAACCTTTTGACGATAGCACAGAGTCAAGAAATTTTGCAAGTAAATTTCCAAAAATAAATCAGAAATAGCGGCGAGTTCTCTGGGCGGCAGCATACCACTGCAAAAAAAACGAAGGTAGTGAAGCTTTTTTTACTTTACTACGATCGCACGTTCCTGCGTTTAGCTCGTTCCCGACTGACAAGAACGACGTTATGAATATAGTATTAATCCCGGCTATGAGTAGCTCCATTCGGCAAAATAGCCCCGCTCAAAGCCGCTTCATTCAAATTAGCAACATTCAAGCTCGCTCCAATCAGATTCGCCTCCGACAGATTAGTTCCTGTCAAATTTGCCCCTGTCAGAGAACTCAGCAACAAACCCGCACCCGACAAATTGGCGTGACTCAGGTTCGCCCCACGCAAATCTGCTTCCAGCAAGCTAGCACCAGACAAATTTGCACCGCTCAAATCTGCTCCCCGCAAAGAAGCTTTATTTAAATTCGCAGCCCTCAAATCAGCATGGTGCAGAATCAAACCATTCAAATTGGCTTTACTTAAATTAGCTCCTTGCAAGTCAGCACCGCTCAAATTAGAGCCATTTAAATTAGCTCCTTTTAAGTCAGCACCGCTCAAGTCAGCATTGCTCAAATTAGCAGCGCAAATACAAGCCTCCCGCAGACTTGCTTCGCTCAAAATCGCCCCAACCAAATTAACACCGCTGAGATTTCCGCGATTGAGATAAGCCCGAATTAGAATTGCTCCGCTCAGGTTAGCCCCGTTCAAATCTACCTCGCTAAGAATCGCTCTAGTTAGATTTGCTCTGCTTAAATCAACTCCGCTCATAATGGCTCGGCTCAGCGTCGCGCCACTCAAATTGGCCTCAGTTAGTTTCGAGCCGCTGAGCAAACAAGCTCCTACTAAACTCGCTCCAGTCATCACAGCTTTGCTCAAGTCAGCGCGAGACAATATTGCTCCGCTGAGATTGGCTCCGCTAAAATCTGCTCCGATCGCCACCGTTCCAGTTAAACTAGAACTGCCCAGGTTAGCTTCAATTAATTTCGCCTTAGATAAATTAGCCCCGCTCAAGTCGGCACTGTTTAAATTAGCTCCAATTAGTTTGCTTCTAATTAAGTTAGCACCTTTTAAGTTAGCGCTGCTCAAATTTGTGCGACTGAGATTAGCTTCAATCAAATGAGCTGCAATGAGGTTAGCTCCTCGAAAATCTCGTTCCCCGTTTCTATGTCTAGTTAAAAGTTCATCAGCACTTAAAAGCTCAGTGAAATTCATAAAAAAATTGAGTGAGTTTCCTTAATTTCTCGATGTTCTATGTTGTCTGAAAATTTGTATGTTCGTGTTTGCTAGTCAGGCTTTCAACCAATACTGCCACATTAACAATTATCAAAAGTGGTTGATTACTAGCGCTACCTTATTAACCTAGTTATAACTTACGCAAATTAACCAGGCTTTTCGGAGAAGATTTTGGGTTTGACCAGCGCAGTCATGAAGAAACAGAGTTTCTCGCCCGCGCGTGTAAGTTGTGTAAGTTTTATTTTGCTAGTAGTTAGTTATGGCTGATGTTAGTTGTTAATTGTTAGTTGTATTTATACTAACTGCTAATCACTAACTATTCACTACTCACTATTTACCAAAATACAGAGAATTTGTCGATCGCACTTCTGGTCAAGGTCGATCGCCGATTTGACCTATTGCTGGCGGCATCCGGGCCACATTCTGACCCGAAAAATTGCTGATACAGGCGATCGCATTTATTAGTGTCAGAAAGAAATAAGAACTCGAAGCTTCAACACCGAATGTCTTCTACTTTCTGCCTGTGCGATCGCCCATAAAAGCAGAGCCCGGTCAGCTCAGCTAGTGTCACCTCCCCCCACTGTGCTTGATGCCAGTGAAATCCAACAGGAAGGCTGTTTCCCTCTGAGTTCTGAACGGCTCACGGGCGAAGAAAGCAACACGCTATCACTCGTCTGCGATTTCCCAAAAAAGTGATCCGCGAGCCATTCCCGTGCTCCCGCGCTGCTGTGTTTGCTGTTAATGTTGATTCGATCCATGAGCGCTTGCGGTTCTAATTAACAGAAGACCCGACACCTGACGCACTCTCGGAGATCATAGCTGTTCCTGGGCTTCTCAAATGCTTCGCTGAGGCCTTCCCAGAAAAAATGTATTTCTGTAGCAGGTCTTACCGAGGGCAATTCTGCTACAGCCAACCAATGACTAGCCTAAGTCTTCCCCGAAGGCGACGACAATATTATTCTACTAATAGTTGCCGACCACCGCAGGCCATACTCGGTGCGCGGGACTGGCTACTTCACCTATACTGGTAAGTTGCATAAGTTGCTGAAATTAGCGGCCCCATAATTAAAGATAGTCGTTCTTTGACTAACTGGGCAATCTTTGCTGCAATTTAGGCCATCTAATTTGATAATACTGCGGAGTTTGCAATCGAGCAGTAGTGAGTGTTACAGACTCCAAAAGCGCTGCGGATTTAGGGTATCAAAATTAAGGGCGCCGATCGAGCTTCCAGCAAAAAGCCCAGCTCGCCAATCAAAATTAAACTTTTAACAAATCGCTTTTTTTAAACTTTCCAGGACAAAACAAAAGCCGGCTTTCACAGAAAAAGCCGACTTTTGAGATAATTTTACCGACATGGCGCTCAAGGCCTACGGCTTCGACAATCCAAGTGCGCCAGTGCGTCCATCCCTACGGGAAGTAGAAACAATAGCCAAACCAAACCTCAACTATCTAAACCCGACGGTGGCCCGTAACGCCCTGATTGGGGTCGTAAATATCAGCCGTAGTATCAACGCCCGGAGTGCCGGGAGCGCCGTAATCTGCGCGAGCGGTATCCACGCTGGGGTAGTCGTAGGTGTTCCAATGCTGAACGCCTCCGCGGCTCATAATTGCTTCAGCCTTAGCGACTTCTGCTTCGCTACCATCAAGCAGCACCAAGTAATCTCCTCTCGCGACTCGATCGTTATAAGCTCTGGCTTCCTCTTCGGGAATTCCCAAACCGACTAAAGCTCCGATCAAGCTGCCGGCAGCCGCACCCAAAGCAGTACCCGCGAGTGTAGTGGCGATCGTCGTAGCCGCAGCTCCAGCCAGCATAATCGGCCCGATACCCGGAATTGCCAGCGCGCCCAGGCCTACCAACAAGCCAGTCAAACCGCCCAGCGTGCCGCCTGTGAGCGCGCCCTTGGTCGCCCCTTCATCGGCTTTGTTGTCCGCGCTTTCCTGCACGTCAATCCCCGCGATATCCGCTTTAGAGTCGGCATCCTTCGCGATGACCGAAACCCGATCCATGTCGAAACCCGCAGTTCTCAGTTCTGCCAGCGCGTGTTCCGTCTCGCGGCGGGTAGAAAACACGCCCACAGCGCGCTTGTGGCGATCCATAGATCTGCGGCCAGTGTCTGCCGGCACATCATAAATGCCCCAATCCTGAATGCCCCGCACGCTCATAATTCCTTCGGCGGTAGCAAGTTCGGCATCCGTTCCTTCGACGAATACCAAATATTCTCCGCGCGAGATGCGATCGCTATAAATTTTAGCTTTGGCTTCGGGAACACCCAAACCGACCAAACCGCCCACCAAACCGCCCGCTGCTGCCCCAATCGCGCCTCCGACAACAGTGTCAGCCAGCAGAGTGGCGATCGCGCCCCCCGCCATCACCGGGCCAACTCCCGGAATCGCCAGCGCCCCAATGCTGCCCAGCAAGCCAATCAAACCGCCCGTCACTACTCCCGCCGTCGCGCCAGCTTTCGCGCCACCGCCCACTTTCTCGTCGGTACTCTTAGCAGTTGTAGCGCCCGCAATTTCGCTGCCATTGAGACTTTCCCCAACTACCGAAACTTTATTCATCGGAAAGCCAGCACTTTGCAGTTCCATCAAGGCTAGTTCCGTATCGCGGTAATTAGAAAACGATCCTACAGCTCGCTTGTATTGACCTAAAGACATTTTTTTTCTCCTTCAAAATAAACTACTTTTACACAGCTACAGAATTTATGCTCTGCTTGCTGCCATCAATCACATTTACTCATTTTTTCCCAACATTTTTCATCGGTCGCTGGGAATAAATTCAGTCTCTATCTTCAGGCTAATTTTCCACTCATTATCAGAAATTAGTCGGAAATTGGTAATGGGAATTTCAGGTATTAGTCGAGTTTTGAGTTGGGAGTTTTGATTGCATGAATCTTAAACTCTTCAACTTAAACCCCCGCTACCCGGAAGAGTCACGTAGGCGTTGCGATCAGCTTTATAGCCAATTTTAACAAGCCTAACTTTCCTTCTTCCTTCTTCCTTCTTCCTTCAAATTTATCACTTGCTAGGCGATGCGGGTGCTGCGGGAGCGACAACAGCCGTAACATTCACCGTTTTTACACCCTTAATCTCTTTAGCTAGGGGTTCAATTTTAGCTAAATCAGTTTGACTGGGAACTGTGCCACCTACGGTAACAGCCCCGTCTTTGGCGTCAACAGTTAGCTGACCTTTAGTGATGTTCACTTCCAACTTAGAACGAACTTCACTTTTGAGGTCACCATCGGCTCTCATTGCATCGCCGCCCGTCACGTTGTTGCGCTGTTCTCTGGCCCTAATATCAGAATTTGCTTGGTTTTGGCGAATCTGGCTAGTGGCGTCGCCCTGAGTTTTTTGAATATTCTCGGCTGGGGGCGGGCTCTTGACATTTTCTGTGGTAGAATTAGGAGCATCAGCGCTAGTTTTAGCGTCGCCAGTGCAAGCAGCAGCTCCAAATAATAGGAGACCGCTGATGAGAATAGGTGTTAATTTGTTCATGATATATTAGTACCCTCCGGGTAAGCTTTCGATGAGCCAGACTTCGTGGAAGTAAATTAAGCCACACAAAAATTTATGTGGTGCTTTCTACGATCTAAAAAGCGTTATATCAAATATATAAAATTGAGGAAGCTGCTACATCGCTCCACAGGTGTAACTTTTACCTCTATCGTTAGATAGAGTACAAAAAACAAATAAGGCCTTATGCGATTTGCGATTGGGCATGATCTACTGAATATGGGTTTGAATCTGACCTACAGTTGTATTCTTTTTGGAAAGTGGTATTAGATTAAATTTAACTTAATTATTCTGGGACGGACTATTCATCATAAATCAGGTTGATTCCGATATTTTTAGTTGCCAAAGCTAATATTTTCAGAGACACCAAGTTCAAAAATGTATAGCCTTTCTCAGAAAGATCAGGTACGCTTCCAGAATAGGGCAAACCGGGCATGGGGCATAGGGCATGAGGCTCTCCTCACTTTTTTGAGAACCGCTATAAGTTGTATTAATAGATCAGCTCGCCACTCAAAACTATTTTTTCCTAATGACTAATGACTAATGACTAATGACTGATGACTAATGACTGATGACTGATGACTGACATCCCTTGCCGAACTTCCTGCTTCAATACAAACGAAAAGAGTCGAGAAATTTTTGAGCATTTTCTGGTTCTGGGGTAGTAGTAAGCAGCCCGTAAATGCGGGTTTCCACCAAAAAAACTTGACCTACACCTACAGGTTGTTTGGGGGAAAGTGGCTGAAACTCAAACTCTTTTCCCGGATAGCCACCCAGCGAAATATCCCGTACTTGCAGCAATTTAGCATTCGCAGCCACGACAAAAAAATCCACGGCATTATTTAAAGTAATTTTGATATTATTGTTGCTGATCCGAAAATCTAGGTCAAAGTATTGAAGTAAATAAGTTTCTTGGTTTTTTAAGATCGATCTGTATGTATGAGTGGTAATTTGAGTTGAAAAAGTTTCAGTATTAATTTTGGGAGTTCCCGGCATATCGATCGCAAATTGACCCATCGCCGAGCAAAACGGGTGCCACTCCGGCTGAGGAAGTGCCGTCCGCAGCGGGGCAACTTCAGCTTTTGCCGGACTGGTAAACTTGAGGGCCGAGACGAGTAATGTAGCAGTAACTAGGATGATATACAGAAATTTCATTTCGGTAAAAATTATATTTGTCCGATCGATCTGCGCTAGCCTAGAAATATATCCGCAAACGAGGGATTTATGCTGAATACTATATTTACTCAACGGCAACGCAACTCGATGGGGCAAGCTAAAACCAGTAAAACCAATAAAACTAATATACTCGCTGCTGTAAATACTTGGCTAGCTATGTGTCTGCTGGCTGCTGTCACAGCTTGCGCAAACAGCCCCAACAGTAAAGCCCTCGAAGAATCCATAGCCGCCGATCCCAAATTACAACAAAATCCAGCGGTTTTATCTTCCCCGTCACCAGCGACAGCAGTTGAAACCAGCACAACCGCCAGACTCCCGGACGATTTCCCGACAGAAATTCCACTCTATCCTAATGCTCAGTTGGTCGAAGTTGGTGCGGCAACCGATGCTTCGCCAAAAAATGTGCGGCTGCGTTGGGAAAGCACAGATCCGGTTAATTCGGTTCAAAACTTTTATCAGACAGAGTTTGGACGGCGCAATTGGCAAATAGTCAGCCGCCCAATCACCGAAGGACAAGGTTCTTTGGTAGCAACCAGAGATAAATTGCGGGTAACAGTGTTGCTTTCTCCGACTCAAAAAGTAGGGGGTTCTACAGAATTTGCGATCGACTATAGCAAAGACAGCCCAGAAATTGCAGCCAGTCCCCAACCTGACAATTCCGAGTCTACCGCATCTCCAACCGCTTCACCAACTCCATCGAATTCAGAGGGAACTACTCCCACGCCATCTCCTTCGCCCAAATCAGCAAAAGTTAGCCAGCTAGACACCAAAATTCCTCAACAGTTGCAGCAGTATGTGGCAGATTTGGCTCAGTTGGAAGTGCTGAAAGTGCGATTAAAAAGCGGTGCTAATTTAGAAACTGACAACACTTTACCCGAACCCAACAAAATTGTCACCCGCCGCGAATACGCCCGCTGGTTAGTAGCAGCAAACAATCAGATTTATACCAGCCGTCAAGCCAAACAAATTAGATTAGCAGTAGAATCTAGCGAACCGGCATTTTCCGACATACCCAAAACAGACCCAGATTTTTCAGCAATTCAAGGTTTAGCAGAAGCCGGTTTAATTCCGAGTTCGCTTTCTGGAGAAACGAAAGATCTGAAATTTCGTCCCGATGCACCTTTAACCCGCGAAACAATGATTCTCTGGAAAGTACCATTAGATACTCGTCAAGTTTTACCCACAGCAAACATTGAGGGAGTGAAAGAAAAATGGGGTTTTCAAGATGCTTCTAAGATTGATTCCCAGTCGTCGCGGGCAGTTTTAGCTGATTTTAACAATGGAGACTTGGCGAATATTCGTCGCGTTTTTGGTTTTACAACTCTGTTTCAGCCCAAGAAATCCGTGACTCGCGCCGAAGCTGCTGCTAGTTTGTGGTATTTTGGCATTCAAGATCAGGGATTGTCGGCTGAAGATGCTCTCCAAGCCAAATCTCAACCAGCCCAGTAAAGTTGTTTGGGGCGGTAAACAGCATCGGAACTATTTATTTGTAGGGTGCGTGAGAACTAGAAATCATTAAATCCACACGCATGAGACTATTTACACTCACGCACCTGATCAAGAATTGAATAATACCGATGCTACCGGAAACGATATTACCCAGAAACCTAGTTCGACGCACGAAAACTCGCCGTAACAGCCGAGGGATAGTAGTAGAAAAGTCCCGTTTCTTAAATTTCTCTGCGCGAGTCAGCGTCAAAAATCCTTTCAAACACCATACACCAGCCTCTGTGTCCGCCAAGGCGCTCCTAAGCGATAGATTTTTTCTATTACCTAGTCTTAATTTCTGTATTATTCCGCACAATCGCTGCATTTTCCTGACCAATTTTGTACATATTTTAACCAACACTTTTCAAAACTCTCAGTATGATTCCGGATGGGGTAACGGACTTAAGGATAAATGAAAAAGAGTGTTTGAGTCTGGGAGAGCGTTTTTCAATGTACGATATTAGCCTATTTACCCCGCAAGACATCGCGAAATGCAGTTTAGTCCTGCGCCAGTTCGGTAGAAATTCTGCTAGTATGGAAGCCAGCAGCGAGAAAATTGTCAAGTATATTTACCAACATTTTTGCGATTCACAAACAGGAGAAAATAGCTGTGTTTTGGTGCGTTTGTTCAAGACTCATCCCTACGGGGAATTAGAAGACTCATTGCAACAATCCGCCCGCCGCTTAATGAACGGCAAATCCCCAGCAGCCGACATGAAATGCTGGACTTTGTTAGCAGCAGCAGGCGCCGACCCGCACTGGAATTCTCGGCACACAGCAGCAGAAAATATAGCTATTCCATTAGTTAGTACCGAATTAGTAGATAAAATGCCTGCGATTTCAGAAACAATCAAACAGTTCGGTTTAGACATTCCTACAGTGATCGGAATTGAGCCAGAAAGATTCCGGCAATTAGAACCCGCAGTATTAAATATTTTTCACGTATCCGAGGCAAAAGGCAGCCCTTTTATTCCCGAACAAGATTCCTTAATTATTCCCTACGGAGTCAAGTCTGTCTTGGCATTTGGGGGACTGCTAGAGTCGGGAAGTTTGTTTATTGTAGTCATTTTTATCAAAGTAAAAATTCCTGCAAGCACAGCCCAACTGTTTAAACATTTGGCACTTAGTGTCAAAACAGCCCTGTCTCTTTTCGACGAAAAAGATATTTTCACTTGTTCAAAAACATCGGAAAACATTGTACAATCTCACAATGTTTATGAAAATCAATTACTTGAACATCAGGTTGCTAACCTGATTCAATTGCTAGATTTTTCTGAACAGGAAATGCTCAAGCAAGCAGCTCGTTTTCAACAAATAATTGATAAGTTGCAGCGCGAAATTGCCGATCGCAAAAACAAGGAACAAGCTTTGCCACAAAGTCAAGAACCATCCACAGGTATCCTCAATATTCCCGAAGATACTATTGCGCACGTCGAGAAAAATCAAGGAATTCACCATTTCAATCAAGGTGAAGAACAGATTTAACCCAACTCCTGTTAAAATTGGTTCGTAGTGAGGACATCAGTCATTCTAAAACTTGGAGGACTGAATTCCTCACTACAAACCTTCTTCCTTATTCTTTCTTCTTGCTTCTTCCTTCTTCCTTCTTCCTTATTCTTCCTTCTTGCTTCTTCCTTCTTCCTTCTTCCTTCTGCTATATTATTGAGGGTTGTGGGTTCGGGATGCTAAGATTAAGCCGTACCATTTATCTATTGGTATTTGTTTTCTGACCTCAAATCCTAAATTTTCAATAATTTGTCGGGTTTCGGCGTGAGTGTGACCAGACCACAAGTGATATTCTAAAGACAGGTTTTGCACGAGTTGCCAAGAATCTCGGTCTTCCAATAACAGCCATTCTGCACCTTCGCAGTCTACTTTGGCTAAATCGACGCTGCCGCCCATTCGCTCGATCGCCCTTTTCAACGATACCATCGGTATGTCGCCGTTTTCGCTGACAGTCGATCGCGTTTTTCCCGATACTTCCCGAATATCCAGCACTACTTTACCATCTCGGTCTCCTAAAGCTTCCATAAAATACGTAAAATTTGCGATTTCAGATTGATGTTTGAGGTAAATTTCTAAGTTGGGATTAGCTTCGTAGGCGTGAATCACCGCCTGGGGAAACCTATTCCTCGCCGCAATCGGAAATAACCCGACATTCGCTCCAACATCAATAATTGTCCTCAGCGATTGAGATAATTGTTCGACTCCGTAGCAGTCGTCTAAAAGCACTTCTATAAATTCTCCGTCCATACCTTTCTCTGAAGGCACGTTGACTTGATGACGCTTTCCTTGGACAAGCAAATTATCGGGTAATTGAAAGCTAGCAACTCTGTTAAATTCTATGCCTAACTTTTTTGCTCTAATTTTGCGCTGCATCAGTTGCTGAAGTTTATGGAAAAACATAGAAAGAAATTAATATTTTTTCAAGTTTATGATAACAATATTTCGGACTATATTTGACCTAGGGACGAAAAACCTGGTTTCTACGAATTTTAGGTTTGGTGACGAGAAGAATCGCAAGAAACCCGGTTTATGAGGTCAGCGCGCAAAGGTATCAGAAACCCAGTTTCTTTGGTGGCGAAGGTGTGTCAATGTTTAAACATCCCTCTGCGGCCTCTGTTGTTAATAAAAAAAAATCGGGTTCACTTCAGAAAATAGGATTGCTAGACAGAATAAATCTGCTTTAAAATATGTCAAAATACGCTCGAAAAGACGAGAATCAAAAATGTTAGAGTTCGATCGCCTATTCCAAACAATCGAAGAGTTAGTCATGCTGCACTCACCCAGCGGTGCGGAGTCGGAAATTAACCAGCGGTTGATGGAAAAATTCGCCGCCCTGGGAGTGAATGCTTGGATCGATCGCGCGGATAATGCGATCGCCCTAATTAAAGGCCGCAATCCCGAAAAGTCGATCGCCATTACCGCCCACAAAGACGAAATTGGCGCCCTAGTTAAAACCATAGGCGATCGTGGCCGCGTTGAAGTTCGCAGGTTGGGCGGCGCCTTTCCTTGGGTTTATGGCGAAGGTGTTGTCGATTTGTTGGGAGACAAGCAAACAATTAGCGGCATTCTCAGCTTCGGGAGTCGCCACGTTTCTCACGAATCTCCTCAAAAAGCTCAGCAGGAAGATGCTGCTGTCAAGTGGGAAAATGCCTGGATTGAAACCAAGTGTACCGCCGAGGAATTGGCCGAGGCCGGAATTCGATCGGGCACGCGGATGGTGGTGGGAAAGCACCGCAAGCGCCCGCTGCGGTTGAAAGATTGGATCGCAAGCTACACCCTGGACAACAAGGCTTCAGTGGCGATTTTGCTGGCTCTGGCGGAATGTTTGACAGAGCCTGCGGTGAATGTTTATTTGGTGGCTTCGGCGAAGGAGGAGGTTGGGGCGATCGGAGCTTTGTATTTCACGCAGCGCCAGCCTTTGGAGGCGCTGATTGCTTTGGAAATTTGCCCTCTGGCTGCGGAATACCCGATCGACGACGGCGAAAACCCGGTTTTGCTGGTTCAGGACGGCTACGGAGTCTACGATGAAGGATTGAACGCCCAATTGCGCGCCGCAGCCACAGCAGCCAGCAAACAGGTGCAGTTGGCTGTGATTAGCGGTTTTGGGAGCGATGCTTCGATCGCCATGAAGTTCGGCCATGTAGCCCGCGCCGCTTGTTTGGCTTTCCCGACGCAGAACACCCACGGCTTTGAGATTGCTCACTTGGGGGCGATCGGCAACTGCGCCGCCATCCTCAAAGCCTACTGTGAGCAGCTTTCGGATGACTAGAAAAAAAACTTTCGCAAAGTAGTTGACAAATTCAGAAAGATTAGTTAAGGTAATAAAGGTGCGGAACACAAGCAAACGCAACGCAAAACGCGCCCCCATCGTCTAGAGGCCTAGGACACATCCCTTTCACGGATGCGACGGGGATTCGAATTCCCCTGGGGGTATTGAAAAATACAATTTTGATATCAAAATGATATCTAGCAACTGGTAAAGGCAACAAGCCCAACCCACACGCTAGGTATCATTTTTGTTTTGGCGATCGGCTTCAAGCTCCTCCCATGTTGGATAATTAATGAATTCTGTTGAAACTTTTTCTTAAACTTCGGATATTTACCCGTACCTTTGAAAAAGCGATCGCACTTTCTAATTCTTTTTATGCTTGGAGACTTGTGACTTGCGTTCGGGCGATCGCCTTTGGGATGATTTGGGCGATCGCCTGCGCTTGATTCTGTTGTAGTTAATGCAATACATTAGAATAGTCAATATCAACCTTGACTACAAAAGAGAGCGATCGTGCCTGCAAAAGACCGTTATCATCAAGTTGTCAAACAAGCCCTAATTAATGCTGGATGTGGCACTCTACCTAGAAAAGCAGTTAGCACAGTTATTAACTGAACTAAATGAGCTAAGGGAGGATGATGATTTATGAGTCAATACAGCATGATTGTTCAATGGTCTGATGAAGATCAGCTTTTCTTGGTGACGATTCCAGAGTTTGCCGATCGCGTTGTCATGCCTTGCACTCACGGAAAAACTCGCGAGGAAGCTATTCATAGTGGCGAAGAAGTGATTGAAATGTATTTGGAAGCTTGGGAAGCTGAAGGTGAATCTATCCCGGAACCTCGCACGCTTCAAATTGCTTGATTGATATGGCAAAAGTCTATTTTTGTGGTGAAAAAGGGCGATCGCCTAACGTGCGGTTTCTGTGTTGCGGGATTGACTGCAAACCCGCTAGTCTTATTGAAGAGAGATGAATGGGAGTAAAAATAATGACAATTGAACAAGCTGTATTAGAAAATTTACGCCAATTGCAGCCTGAGCAACAGCAAGAAGTTCTAAACTTCGTGCAGTTTTTCAAGCAAAAGTCTACTCCGAAACAACCTCAGCGTAGTTTGTACGGGTTGTGGAGCGATCTGGATATTGAAATTACAGCGCTGGATATTGCCGAAGTCCGTGAAGAAATGTGGGGGAATTTTCCTTTATGAGTTTCCTCTATGAGCGCAGTTGTGATAGATACCCATGCTATTGTTTGGTATTTCTTGAAGTCGGGGAATTTAATCGCACCTCCCATCGCCTTCAGCAAATTCCATTAAACTTGAGTAAAATAAGACAGCCATCATCCCCAAAAAACCTAACTCACCATGCAAACCTCAACATTTGACAGTATTTTAGACGAGATCGAAACCTTGTCTATAGACGAACAAACTGCTTTAATTGTCATCATGCACCGGAGAATTAGCGATCGCCGCCGCACCGAAATTGCGGCTAACATTGCACAAGGAAAACAAGACTATCAATCGGGAAAGGTGTTTCGAGGTACAGTTAATGAAGCGATCGCGGAGCTAAACCGTTGAAACTTATCACCTTTGCTCAATCATTTAAACGTGCTTACAAAGCCCTCATCCGCAAACACCCGGAACTACAGCCCAAAGTTGAAGCTATTTTAAGACTTTTGGCAGAAAACTCTTTCGAGCCATCACTGCAAACACACAAACTCAAAGGTCAGTTAGCGGGATCTTGGGCTTGTTCTGTGGAGTATGACTGTCGGATTGTATTTAATTTTGTTGAGAATCCAGAGTCAGGAGATGAGGAAATTCTCTTGCTTGATATTGGCAGCCATGATGAGGTGTATTGAAAATACTGGCTGATGCGATCACCTCTTTTTATCTGCTTTTTTAATAGGGAGGAAAGGGCGATCGAGTTTTGGGTTTGTTGGGAATTGACGAAAGGGCGATCGAACTTCAACAGTCTTTTTGCAAGCAATGAGACAAGGTGGGGAAGAAGTGAGGAGAGAAGTGCGATCGCTTATCAGTATTATGAACAACCCCTCCCGTCTCTAACAACCGCTTCCATAGTATTCTTCAAATCAGTCGATATAGGTAAGTTGCGTATTTCATTAAACAGGTTTTCGTGGGCATCCTTTTGTCGCCCTTTGCAGTAAGTACCGACACCGCTCTATACCTTACACTAAGCAGCCTTATCACTTACTATTGAATCACTCTCCAAAACATCTGGTGCTGTCAAAATGTTTTGAAGTTGCTGCACAAGTTTAGTTTCATTTTGGTATAACATAACTACGTGATCTCTTGCTCTTGTTATTGCTATATAAAGTCCTGCTTTTTCTGAAAAATCTTTATCTGGATCTGGCAAGTCTTCCACTTTGTCAACGCCAGCAATAATAACTGCATCAAACTCAACTCCTTTCAGCGCGTTCCAAGAATCTACAATTACAAAAGGTCGGTTTACAACGTTATGATCTCGTTCTTGAGAACGCATTGGAGCGTGATTGGGAACATCCAATTGCCACAGAAATTTACTAATTTCTAATTTAAAGTCTTTTGACTCTTGTGGATGCAATAAAACTCCAATTGAAGACTCTGGATGACTGCTCAATGCCAGTTTAACCTGTTTAGCTATATTGTCGGGAGACATATCGCTTTTTACAAGCATTGGGTTAATAGATGAACTGCGAGAAGACTTTTTGAGTGGTTCGACAATATGACGGATTTTACCATAAGTTTCTGACCGTTTAGCTATCTTCATATCAGCACTAGCTAAATAAGGAATGATAAACTGCCAAGCCAATTCTATGATTTGTGGCGCGTTTCTGTAGTTTAAATCTAATATTTGCGAACGACCTCCTGGGACGTTAAATCCAATATCTTTCCAAGTCCAACCTGGCTTTCTTAGATGTTGCTCACCGTAAACTGACTGAGTGTTGTCATAGACAAAAAAGATAGAGTTTGTATCGGGGTCTACAGCAGATAACATCGCCATAAACCATTCATCATAAAAATCTTGAGCTTCATCAATTAGAATTGCTTGATAACGCTTTTTGGGGTTGGCATTATAATATGTTTTAACTAAATCAATAATTTGCTCCCGCTTTTCGGGAATTTCATCCCATTTGTAAGTGTATCCAATGCGATAAGCCCAACTATGAAAAGTTCGACACTCTACTTTTGAACTCAAGCCTTTTTGTGCTATTATTGAATCAATCCAACCCTTCATAAAGCGATTGTAACACAATACTAAAATATCATTATAACCCTCATCGATTAGTCTTTCAATACGATTCCGCAACAATAATGACTTACCAGAACCTGCAACGCCTCTAACTAAAGCATGACCTTTAAGCGAGAAGTTTCTAGCTTTAGTCTGTTGTTCGTCTAAATGTTGGCTATTTAAACGCTGGTTAAAAGATTGCTCGAAGTTAATCCACTGTTCCACGATAATTCTCCTTATATTCTTTTTGTTGAGTGTTTTTTATTGAAATCAGCTTACCAACTCTGGATGAGTTTGACAGTGACAAAAAGTGATAAAAAGTGATAAAAAGTAGCAACGTCTTAAAAATTGTGCTAAAATCTACCCAGAGTAAGGTGAAAGCACGGGCAAAATGCTACAAACCCTACCAACACAAGCTCAAATCTGATACTACTTTTAAGAGGATTTAACCCATGACTGTCGATGAAGCTCTCGCCATTGTCGAAACAGTCCTAGATGAAGACGAACAGTTAAACGACGTGCAAGAGCTAATCTTCAGACAATGTTGGGAAGGCAGACACTCTTATGATGAAATTGCTAGTAGTTCCAAATATGATGATGAATATATCAAGTCTGCTGGCTCTAAACTCTGGAAACTACTATCAGAAGCGTTTGACGAAAAAGTAAAAAAAAATAATCTTAAAGCAGTCCTAAGACGATATTTTAGACGACAGCGAATAACCTTGAATCGAACTCAAGTCATTGGAGTAAACCTCAGCGGTGCTAACTTAAGCGGAGCCAGAGTATTATTCGTAAACCTAAGTAAATCTGATTCGTCAGCAGATTTGCAGGGTGCAGTTATATCTGATAATCAGACAAAATCAGAAGAAATTATCAAGGCTGAAAACGGGCATAATCAGGGGATTTTGTCTAAATCAGAAGAACGCATTTATCACTGGAATGATTTGTGTTTTCGCTGCGAAGAACAAGTGAAAATTGCCGAAGCACTCGATCGCACTTCCGTCCTTTTCTTCCCCAACTCCAAAGCCCGACTCACAACACCCGCAGGCCGACAAAACCAAGAACCCGACTTCCTGATCTTCCACCAAGGCAAATGGGGTATTCTGGAAATATCCCATCCCGATACAGAAAAAGATCAAACGCGCGATCGCCAGTTTGCATCCCACGGCATCCGCATCATCCACTATTGCGACGCTAACAGATGTACACAAGAAGCCGATCGCATTGTACAAGAGTTTTTAGACATCTTGAGTCAGGGATAGGGCGAGTGGTTTTTTCATAAGGGCGATCGGGCTCCACAAAAAAACTCTTGCCATGCTTGACAAAATACTCGTTTTGTGATATGCAAGAGGATTTTGGATTTTTAAGGGCGATCGGGATTTAGTTGTGTAAAAGGGGTGAGGGCGATCGAGCGCAACTCATTGCCCAGAAGCCACCGCAGCAGCAGCCAACCGCTCCACACCGGCTCGAACAATCACTGCTAGGTCACTCAGTGGCATACATTGAATTTTCTTAAGCAGGTCGTTGGTATTGACTGGTTCCGGCATTGGCTTGCCTTCCAGATGGGCCATCAACTCTTCCATAGTAAAGCCTGCTCTTGCGGCAATCTGAGTCAAATTTTTCGTATCCGGGAGTACCTGTCCCTTCTCCCAATACTGAACAGCAGACCCAGAGACTCCCAATAGCCTACCAAAAGCGCTAAAACTCATGGAGCCACGGGCTAGCTTCACAACCTCAACAAGTTTTTTCCTAGCTTCTGCGTCCACAGTATGAGTCACCACTTAATCAACACATAACTCAGTTTACTGCTCAATTGATTTGGACTCCAGCCTTAATCTCCAGAAACCTCAGCCGCCGCCGCGAATCTATCCGCCACAGCTCTGCCAATTAGCGCCACTTGACCCAGAGGCAAAAACTGGATTTTTTTGACAATATCGTTGATTTCTGGAGCTTCTGAAACTGCCTTGCCATCCAACAATCTCAGAAATTCTTCCAGCGTATAACCCGATCTCGCAGCGAGCTTAGCCAAGTTGTCCGTATCGGGAACCGTATCGCCTCTTTCCCAAAGCTGAACAGCAGTAGCGGAAACGCCCAAAAGCTTACCAAACGCTCGCTGACTCATTGTTCCGCGCGCTTTTCTGATAATTTCACTAAGTTTTTCTCTATTTTGGATGTTCACGACTTAAAAGCTACTCGGCTTTACCTACAAGTAAACTGGTCAATTTATAAATCATTATCATTTAATGCTTTAACACTTAACTTGCAACTATTGACATACAAGTAAGTTTAGTCTAAAATAAAAAGTATAGATATAGTTTTACTGCATCGGAGCGCCCCTCACGATCCAGGAGTCCCCAAAAATGACCAAAAGACGCAGCCAAAACACCAACAACTCACGTCGCAACCGTCAAAGCCTCACCGCCTCCGGTTGGCTCAAGCCCCAGTGCTGGCAAATTTCCAAAACGGAAGCCGCCGAAGCCCTGAAAATCCCCGTCAACCGCATCGTCAAAATCTACCCCAAACAACATCAAGTAATAGTCGTTTACCTGAACGAGAAAGGACAAAAATGTAGTTCCTTTTTCAGCTACCGATTATTTGCCAGATGGGAAAAAGAGACGATCGCAGCGATCGCCAGTTGTCGAAACCAGCAAACCCTCGCGCCCCTAGAAATAATTGTACAATACGACCTCGAACATTTCAACTATCCCGTCCAGAGCGCCGACGCAATTTGGGACACCTTACTCAACCACATCCGCCAAGTCATCAGAGACCAAAGGCAGACCCCAAAATGCGCCTAGCGCCCGATCA
Organism: Microcoleus sp. A6-C6; assembly: GCF_036705955.1. Taxonomy (NCBI): domain Bacteria; kingdom Bacillati; phylum Cyanobacteriota; class Cyanophyceae; order Oscillatoriales; family Microcoleaceae; genus Microcoleus; species Microcoleus sp. A6-C6. Next base: position 38,667 of record NZ_JAUBVR010000036.1, read on the forward strand.
CTCCATCAATTAATAGAAGCAGCCAACTCAGCCAAACGATCCTGCTGATCCTGAGAAATGCAAGTCTGAATAATCCCCTCAATATCCCCTTCCAAAACACTATTGAGCGAGAAATTCTCCCCCAAACGGTGGTCAGTAGCCCGATTATCCTTATAGTTGTACGTGCGAATTTTTTCCGATCGCGAACCAGTACCAACCTGAGCCAAACGCCGCGACTTCACCTCATCCTGCTGCTCCCGCAACTTAATGTCATAGAGCTTCGCGCGCAAAATCTGCATCGCCCGCTCCTTATTCTGCAACTGACTGCGCTCCTCAGTACAGAAAATCCGAATACCCGTCGGCTTGTGAAACAAATCCGCAGCAGTTTCCACCTTGTTCACGTTTTGACCACCAGCGCCGCCCGATCGAGCCGTGCTCATCTCAATATCCTTCGGATCAATGTGAATCTCCACATCATCCACCTCCGGCATCACAGCCACAGTCGCCGTCGAAGTATGAACCCTGCCGCCAGCCTCAGTCACCGGCACCCGCTGCACCCGGTGCACCCCAGCCTCAAACTTCAGCTTGCTATAAACGCTATCGCCCGTAATTTCCAGAATCACCTCTTTAAAGCCGCCCATGTCCGCCAGTGACTCGCTCACCAACTTCACCTGCCAGCCTTCAGTTTGAGCGTAGCGCGAATACAGCCGCAGCAAATCTCCCGCCCAAATACTAGCCTCATCTCCGCCAGTACCCGCGCGAATTTCCAGCATAATATTCTTGTCATCGTTCGGATCGCGCGGTAGCAGCAACACCTTCAAACGACTTTCCAAATTCTCCAGCTTCGACTCAAGTTCCTCAACTTCCATCCCGGCCATAAGCTGCATTTCTCGATCGCTCGCAGCTTCCTTAAGCACCTGCCGCGCGCCCACCAAATCTTCCTGAGTCGTTTTCCACAGATCAAAAGTATCGACCACTGCTTCTAAGGACGATCGAGCTTTTGCCACCCGTTGAAACTCCTGATTATCCCTAGCCACATCCGGGTCAGCCATGCGGCGAGTCAACTCATGAAAAGTTTGCTCTACCGACTTCAATTTATCCAGCAAATAAGATTCAGCCATTGTCAAATGTCCTCCGTCAGTTGTCAATCGATTTTAGATTTTAGATTTTAGATTTTAGACTTTAGATTTGAATAGCAGTTGGAGTAGAATCGCGATCGAACTCAACTGCCGCATTGCAACTCTTCAATCTAAAATCTAAAACCCGAGGGTGGCAAGTTGTCGTCAGCAAAAACTACTTTCAACAAACTGCGGACAATTGACAATCCGGCTACTTCTTCTTTTTGCCTTTAGCAGCATCTGATTTGGTTTCTTCCATTTTCAGAGGCCCAGAGGAAGCATCTGCCTGCGGCATTTCTACATCTGTCATGCCATATTTCCGCATAAAGCGTTCCACACGACCTTCAGTATCAATAATCTTCTGAGTGCCAGTATAAAAAGGATGATTCCCCGACCAAACATCAACTTGAAGCTTTGGTCTAGTCGAACCAACCGTCATCACGTGTTCCCCGTTGCAAAAAACCTGAGATTCGGGATACCACTCAGGGTGAATGCCAGCTTTCGCCATTTTTTTTACTCTCTAATTTTTGACTTTACAACCATTTTAGCTTTGACATCCTCTCCGGGCTAAAGCCACAGAGATTCCTCACCACGCCACAACCTACGAACAGGATGCGGTCGCTGAATGGGGTTGACGCTTCATCAAGCACAGCCTCCAAAGAGGTCTTACACGCTCTCAACGTCCATTTTGAGTCTCGAACTGCCCGCCCGCGACTAATGAAACACCATGCAATTAACTGTTTTTTTGCTTTCAGGCTGCAACGCATTGCCCTTCGGCTTCCCGGTCTTCAGAAGTCCACTCTCTACTTCGGTCTTGCAACGTACTGGAGCCTTCACTGTCCGGTGGGGGTTATGGATTAGTCCCACCCACATCGTATCAGAAAGCCGTGCTAGAAGCACGGGGCTTGAGTCCCATTTATTTGGTCATCGGACTTGCGTACTAACAACACCAGGAATTTTGTTGCCTTATATCTTTCGGAATCAGCAATCAGAAAGAGAATTGAAAAAAAAAGGAAGATAAAATCTGGATAATTTTGCCTTCTTCCTTCTTCCTTTTTCGGTTCCTGAGTGTAGTCGAACGGCTTTCTTCCTTCGATTACCGTTTCGAGTATTGAGGAGCTTTCCGAGCTTTCCGCAAACCGTACTTTTTGCGTTCTTTAGCCCGTGGGTCACGAGTCAAATAGCCTTCAGTCTTCAGAGGCTTCCGGTTGTCCGGGTCTAATTGACAAAGCGCTCTAGCGACACCCAAGCGAATCGAGTCAGCCTGACCTGTCAGCCCGCCGCCTTCGACTTTGACCAAAATATCATACTCATTTTCCAGACCCAAAGTTTCCAGAGGAGCCTTAGCAAGAGCCAAATAAGTAGGGTTGAATTGCAGGTACAAATCCCCCTCTTTACCATTGACAGTCAGTATGCCAGTGCCGGGAACCAAACGTACCCGCGCTACGGAACACTTGCGGCGACCGGTACCCCAGTACACAGCGCGGCCGGATGTATCTGTTGCTTGCATTAGTCATTTCCTCCCGGAATCGTGTGAATAATTAACTCTTCTGGTTGTTGAGCTTGGTGCGGGTGGTTAGGGCCAGCGTACACCTTCAGCTTCGTAAACAGTTGTCTGCCCAGAGAAGTGTGAGGCAGCATTCCTCGGATAGCTTCTTCAACAATTCTTTCGGGCAAACGTGCTTGCAATTTTGCAAAAGTTTCTGTTTTCATACCGCCCGGTCTACCAGAGTGGCGGCGGTAGATTTTCTGGGTACGTTTTTTCCCAGTAACAGCAATTTTGTCAGCATTGATGACAATTACGAAGTCGCCGGTATCCATTGAAGGAGTGTAAGTGGGTTTGTGTTTCCCCCGGAGGTGCGTGGCAACTTCAGTTGCCAGACGGCCCAGCCGCTGATCGGCGGCATCGACCACGTACCACTTGTGCTCTAGGGAGTCTTTAGTAGGGACGTAAGTTTTGTTCATTGGTAATTGTTAGTTGTTAGTTGTTAGTTGGCAGTTGGCAGTTGGCAGTGGTCAGTTGTTAGTTGTTAGGTGGCAATTGTCAGTTGTTATCAATTGTTAGTTGTTATCAATTGTTAGTTGTCAGTTGGCAATTGTCAGTAATTAGTTTTTTATTTTTCGTAGTTACCCACTGACCACTGACCACTGACCACTGACTACTGACCACTGACTACTGACTACTGACTAATGACTAATTTTGGCTGAGTGTCGTACCAAACATCTGGGGGAAAGGGAAATTCTGAATAGCCAACCCGCAGCAGGCATAAACCTTGAGCGGGAGCGGCGTATTTTACCATTTCTCGGCGTTCGTTGACCCAGATATCTGTGAAATTGTCGATCGGTCTTTCCCCCCGACCCACCTGCACCAGCAACCCCACCAGCAGCCGCATCATCCCGTACAGAAACCCGCTCGCCTGAACCTCAATATAGATAAGAGGCCCAGAACGGTGACACTCTGCTGCTTGTACGTCCACCCAAGAATGGGGGCGGGCAGACCCCGCGCGGTGGAAAGCCGCCAAGTGATGCCGCCCGATTAGCGGTGTCAAAGCGGCCTGAATCAAAGATTCGTCCACAGGCGCGTGGTAGCAGTGCCAAGCATAAGGACGCACAAACAAATTAGGAATCGGGTCTGTATAAAGGGTGTAGCGATAGCGCCGCCAACTGGCTGAGAACCGAGCGTGCCAGGTAGGTTCCACCTTTGCCGAAGCTCGAATTAAAATATCTTTTGCCAGTCGAGAGTTGAGAACGCTTGCCCAGCGGTGAGCCGGAATTGGGCCATCAGCATCAAAATGGGCTACTTGAGCAGCAGCGTGAACTCCCGCATCAGTTCTCCCGGCGGCGTACAGCGTTACCGGCCGTTCCAGCACATTCGATATTGTTGTTTCAATTTCTTCTTGTACTGTACGCTGGTTCGGCTGTCGCTGCCAACCGTGAAAGTCAGTGCCGAGGTATTGGATCACCAGAGCAACGCGCTGCATCGATCGGGCATTTTCGATTGGGGATTTTGGATTGTTAGTCATGAATCAAAAATCTCCAACCCAAAATTGCATTAAACCAGTTCAACGATCGCCATTTCGGAATTGTCTCCTTGACGGGGGACAGTTCGCACTACACGGGTATAGCCCCCATTGCGCGAGCCGTACCGTTCTTGGGCAGCCTCAAACAAGGCGTGCACCAACTGTTTGTCATAGATATAGCCCATAGCTTGCCGACGAGCGGCCAAGGAGCCATCTTTGGCCAAAGTAATCATCCTGTCCGCCTCTGAGCGCAGCGCTTTAGCGCGGGCAAGAGTAGTAGTGATTTTACCGTGGCGGATTAATTCGGTAGTCAGCGAACGCAGTAGGGCGCGGCGCTGGTCAGCCGGTTTGCTAAGTTGAGGAACGCGACAGCGGTGGCGCATAGCAGTTAGTAATTGGTAATTGGTAATTGGGCGTAGGGATAGTCCGCGAGTTTTGAGCCGTGAATTCTTGAACCCAAGAACTCACCCACTTAAAATTCCGAACAGCTTTACCCGTTACCCGTTGATTAACTTTTAGCTGATTTTTCCTGAGGCAAAGTTATGCCCAAGCGTTTTTGTAAAGCTTCAATCACTTCCTCTGCGGATTTCTGCCCGAAGTTCTTAATCTCGAGCAAGTCTTCTTGGGTATAATCCAATAAGTCTGCAACTGAATTAATCTGAGCCCGCTTGAGACAGTTGTAAGCCCGGACAGACAACTGTAATTCCTCGATCGGGATTTGGCTCGTAGGATCGGCCTCACCTGGGTACTCTGGTTTCAGAGAATCTTGGGTGATATCTTTGAGAGGAGCAAACAAATCTACCAAGATATGGGCAGACTGACTCAGAGCTTCTTGAGGAGTCACACTGCCATCAGTCCAGATTTCCATCACCAATCGATCTTTCTCGACAGTGCCGCCCAGCCGAGCATCTTCAACACTGTAGTTAACCTTGCGAATCGGCATAAAGATAGCGTCAATTTGGAGAAAATCCAAAGCCGACCCATCATCGCGAGTGCGGTCTACCGCTCGGTATCCGATGCCTTTTTCAATTCTGAATTCCATTTCCAGAACAGAACCCGGAGAGAGAGTCGCAATATACTGCGATTTATCGATCAATTCCACCTCAGAGGGCAAATCGAATCGATCGGCAGTAACTGTGACTGGCCCCTCAATCCGCAACCTGCCGATTTGCGGCTGCTGAGAATGAGTTTTGAGAACAACCTCCTTCATGTTCAGGAGAATTTCCAGAACATCCTCACGTACCCCTTCGATCGTGGCAAACTCGTGATTGACACCCGCGATACGCACTGAAGTTACTGCCGTTCCTTCCAGATTTGACATCAGGACTCGCCGAAGCGCGTTCCCGACAGTTGTTCCTTGACCGCGATCGAGCGGTTCCAGGACAAATTTACCGTACTGACTCCGGTCTTTGTCAGTATTAGACTCTATACATTCAATCTGAAACTGCGCCACAGAGTGACCTCCCTTTTCCACTTTGGATTTTTGATTTTGGATTTTAGATTGCAGAGCATACCCCTGAACGGATTTCGGATTTTGGATGGACGGGGCAACAGTTAGAAGCATTATTTTTTCACTTTAAGCAGTTAGCCATTATCCAAAATCTAAAATCTAAAATCTCAAATCGTTTTAGACTCTACGCCGCTTGGGAGGGCGACAGCCGTTGTGAGGAATTGGGGTAACATCTCTAATCAGGGTAATTTCTAGTCCCGCCCCTTGCAGCGCCCGAATTGCAGTTTCTCGACCTGCTCCGGGCCCGCTCACCATTACTTCTATTTGACGCATTCCCTGGTCATTGGCTCTGCGGGCTGCACTTTCTGCTGCTGTTTGAGCTGCAAAGGGAGTACCTTTTTTAGCTCCTTTAAAACCGCTGGAACCTGCTGATGCCCAGGATATTACTTCGCCGTTAAGGTCGGTAATAGTTACGATCGTATTGTTAAAGGTAGACTGGATGTAGCCTACCCCATTCGGTACGTTACGTTTTTGCTTTTTTGCACCAGATTTCTTGCCTGTCTGTTGTCGTGGCGGCATATTAGTCTCTTTATCGTTTTCATTGAAGTAGTCTCCCCAAAGGCGAGGAAACAGTCGGCAGGAACATAAATTTCCTGCAAACTGCTGTTATTTCTTGGACGGTGCTTTTTTCTTGCCCGCCACTGTACGGCGGACGCCTCGACGGGTTCTGGCGTTGGTACGGGTTCGTTGACCCCGCACCGGCAGACCCAAACGGTGACGGCGACCGCGGTAAGTCCCGATATCCATCAGGCGCTTGATGTTCATTGACTCCCAGCGCCGGAGGTCTCCTTCGATTTGGTAGGTGCTTTCTACGTGAGCCCGTAGAATGGTCACGTCGGCCTCTGTTAAATCCTTGACGCGAGTGTCAGGATTGACGCCTGTTGCAGCGATAATTTTTTGGGCCCGCGACAGGCCTATTCCGTAAATGTATGTCAGACCTATTTCGACGCGCTTATCGCGTGGAAGGTCTACCCCGGCAATCCGTGCCACACTTTTTGTCTCCCTAGTTTTCCTGTTTGGCTACAATGTTGAATTAGGCAGCACCTGTGTGCAGATCCCAATCTTCCTGTTTTCTAACCTTGGCGCTGTTTGTGTTTCGGGTTAGTGCATATCACCATCACTCGACCGCGACGGCGGATGACGCGACATTTTTCACAAATTTTTTTGACAGATGCTCGAACTTTCATCTTTCTTCCTGCCTGGAGAACCCCGCTCTACCGGAGAGCAGGCACGCTGGCCCGTAGAGCGGTGGGAGGAGAGGCTGGGCAAGGTGTAGACCTCTCCTCGATTAAATTGTATAAAGTGCGGGTTGTTTTATGAAGGAGCTCGCTTGGACCCACTCCCATTGCTGGGTAAAGTTCGCCTGCACAAAAATGTGGACGAGCGATACTTAAACGGCGTAGCAATGACTTAACCCGGTACGCCGCTGGGTTGTTGACGGCCTTCTCGGCAACACTACAAACGTAGCATTATAGCATAAATTTGAAGCTTTTTACCAAATTCTCTCTAATTAAACTTAGAATTAGTTTTTAGAAAGTTTTATCTAAGCCTATTTTTTCCGAAGGCGATAAGTAATCCTGCCTTTGGTCAAGTCGTAGGGAGTTAATTCAACTTTGACGCGATCGCCAGGCAGAATTTTGATGTAGTTGCGGCGGATCTTACCGGAAATGTGAGCTAGAACGTTAAACCCATTATCTAGGTCAACGCGAAACATCGCATTCGGCAGTGATTCCGTCACTGTCCCTTCCATTTCAATTAAATCTTGCTTAGACAATTTGGTATTTACCTCAACTCTACATTTGATTAACTAGGAGTGTCCCGGCGTTTGCTTCAAAACCTATTTACAAAGCAGGAGTCGAAGGGGCACGGGGCAATAATTCGGGTAACTCGATCGACTGCTTGACTTAATTAACCGATCGCTTCAGCTTTACTGGAGTAAAGTTGTGGCAAGTAGTATCGAGTTCAATCCTGTTTCTAGCAACCCTCACCAAACCCTATAGCACAAAAAGCTCCTAGTTAACACATCTTAGCAAAAGCTTGTAAGTAACAAGCCCTATTGAGAGGGTTCAAGAGTCGCCAGAGAGAGCTTGTTGCAGTTCTGCGGTGACTACTTCCATATCGCGATCGCCATCAACCGCAACCAACTGTTCGCGGGCGCGGTAAAAAGCAATTAAAGGCTCAGTTTGCTCGCGATAAACTTGCAACCGACGGCGGATCGTCTCCTCATTGTCATCCTGGCGCCCCCGCGACAGCAGGCGAGCCACCAAAATGTCGTCAGGTACGTCCAAATTGACAGCTCTGAGAGCGCAGTCCTTACCAGACGTTCCCCCAGCACCGCTAACATCACAGAGTAGTTTGTCAAAAAACGCTGCTTGTGGCACAGTGCGGGGAAATCCGTCTAGAATCCAGCCAGAACTAGCATCTGGTTGATTCATGCGTTCTTGTACGATATCCATCAATAACTGGTCGGGAACCAAATCACCAGCATCCATGTAGGCTTGGGCTTTTAAACCCAAGGGAGTTTTCGCTACCACGCAGGCGCGGAGGATGTCACCCGTAGAAATGTGGGGTATTTTCCAGAGAGCGGCTAAAACCTGAGCCTGAGTTCCCTTTCCTGCCCCTGGAGGCCCCATAAAAATCAGTTGCATTGCGATTACTTCACCATTCCTTCATATCGCTGGGAGATGACGTAAGTTTGAATTTGCTTAGCCGTTTCGATCGCCACACCCACTAGAATTAGTAGGGAAGTTGCACCAAACCCTCTAAAAGTTTGGACGCCGATCGCACTTTCTACAGCCGTTGGTACAATGGCCACCAGACCGAGAAAAATCGCTCCCAAGAAAGTCAAACGGTTCAAAACCTTCTCCACATAATCGCTGGTTTTCTGACCAGGACGAATTCCAGGGATGCTGGCGCCCATTTTCTTCAAGTTCTGAGACATATCTACGGGGTTGACAATCAACGAAGCGTAAAAATAGCTGAAGAACAGAATCAAAGTCAGATAAAACAGCGCGTAAGCCCAAGGCGCCGGGCCGTTCGGACTCAACACATTAGCAACTTGAACCAAAAACGGCTGATTGAGAGACTGAGCGAGGAAAGAAGGCACAATCAACACCGAAGATGCAAAAATAATCGGCATCACTCCGCCTTGATTTAAGCGCAGGGGTAGATAACTGCGACTCTCCCGATAAACCTTGCGACCGACTTGGCGACGGGCAGAAATAATCGGAATGCGACGAGTACCTTCCTGAACAAAAACAATCCCGACAATCGTCACCAAAAAGACCAGCAGCAGAACCACTACACGGCCGACAACTTGCGTGTCGCCACTTTGAGCCAACTCAAACGTTTGTCCCAAAGAACGCGGCAAAACCGACACAATGTTGATAAATATCAACAGCGAGGCTCCGTTCCCAATACCTCGTTCCGTCACCACTTCCGATATCCACATCACAAACATCGAGCCGGCTGTGAGAGCCAAAGCTGTTTGTGGGATGAAAAAAGGTCCCGGAGATTGAGCAAAAGGACTGACCCAAATCGCAATGCCAACGCTTTGCAGAATAGCCCAGCCCAAAGAAACGTAGCGAGTAATTTGAGAAATCTTGCGTCGCCCTGCTTCTCCATCATTTTTCTGCATATCTTCTAAACTGGGCAGAGCCGCAGTTAGAAGTTGCACGATAATTGAAGCATTAATGTAGGGCAAAATCCCCAGCGCGAAAATCCCCAAAGCTGATAGCCCACCTCCTGAAAACAAGTCCAAAAAGCCAATTAAAGGGCTGTTTTGGACGTTTTGGGCAAAGGCGGCGCGATCGATGCCGGGGACTGGCAAGTGGACACCCAGGCGCACTAAAATCAATAAGCCAATGGTGACGAGGATGCGGCCCCGCAGACCAGCTGCTTGAGCCATCTGCATGAATGTCTCTTGTGCAGTTGGCGCTTTTTCTCTACTAACGTCCATAGTTACGATTTTGGATTTTAGATTTGGGATTTTCGACTAAATGATTTTCTGATAGCCAGCTTGAGGATTTGAGATTTGGACATCTTCTCAAACCTCAAATCTTCATGCAATTAATTCGCAACTTCCGCCGGCGGCTTCAATTTTGGTGCGAGCACCTGCGGTAAAAGCCTTGGCGCGCACTTGCAAAGCCACATTCAATTCGCCATCTCCTAATATTTTCAGCGGCCCATCGTCTGTCGTGACAATTTTTGCTTGAATCAAAGAGGTGAGAGTAACTTCTGTGTTTGCTGGCAAGGATGCTAATTTACTTACATTAATGATAGTGTACTCTTTGCGGTTCACTAAAGGGAAGCTTTTCAGCTTGGGCAGGCGACGATAAAGAGGATTTTGACCACCTTCAAAACCGGGTCTAGTGCCACTACCGGCTCTAGCTTTTTGACCGCGCATCCCTTTACCGGAGCTCGCGCCTTGACCGGCAGAAATACCTCTGCCTAAGCGTCGGGGGCGCTTTTGGGAGCCTGCTTTGGGTCGGGCGTCTTGCAATCTCATAGTTTTAGTAATTGGTAATTGGTAATTGGTATTTAGAGAGCGGGTGCGCAGTAGTTTTGAGTGCGTGAGTTTTGAGTTGCGGATTTTTGATTCTCAACGCCAACACTTAACACTCAAAACTTACGGTTTCCCATGCTCTATGCCCTAACCGTAGAGGTTTTCTACTGGAATTCCGCGTTCTTGAGCAACTTCGGACAAGGTGCGGAGGGTGGAGAGGGCGTTGACTGCTGCTCTGGCGTTGTTTAAGGGGTTTCCGGAACCTAGCTGTTTGGCTAAGATGTTGCGGACTCCTGCTAGTTCGAGAACAGTTCGCACTGCTCCCCCTGCAATTACGCCGGTTCCGGGTGCTGCCGGACGCATCATTACTTTGGCTCCGCCACCTGCACCGTTGATCGGGTGAGGGATGGAGTTAGCTTTGGTGAGGGGGACTTCAATTAGGTGCTTTTTGCCGTCAGCAACGCCTTTTTTAACGGCACCGATTACGTCGCTAGCTTTGCCGACTCCCACTCCAACTTGACCGCGTTCGTTGCCGATGATGACTATGGCGCGGAAGCTGAGTTTTTTACCACCTTTGACTACTTTGGTAACGCGACGAATCTGAACAACCCGTTCTTGCCATTCGGATTCTTTTTCGCGCCCTTTGTTGTTACTGCTGCTTTTTTTCTTGTTGCGCTGTTCTTTTTGTTCTGCCATAGTTTTGTGTTGTGGGAATTGAAGATTGCTAACTGGTTGTTGGCAAGTAGAAATTAACAATTAGGAATTCAGAATTTTGTTCTCGATTGTTTCTTCTTTCTTTATCTAAAAAAATAAGAATTTGATTCGAGATTCGAGATTCCTGATTCCTGCTATCCGTTACATCCGTTACACAATCCGTTGCCGAACTTCCTGCTTCCTAAAATTCTAACCCGGCTTCGCGAGCTGCATCTGCGAGGGCTTTGACGCGACCGTGATAGAGGTTGCCTCCGCGATCGAAGACGACTTTAGCTATGCCAGCGCTGGAACAGCGTTTGGCAATCAACTGACCGACTTGGACGCTCGCGGAGCAGTTGCTGCCAGAACTGAGATCTGACTTCAGTTCTGGGTCGAGGGTTGACGCAGCAGCCAAAGTGTGCTGTGCCGTGTCGTCGATTACTTGAGCGTAGATGTGATTGGACGATCGAAATACCGCTAATCTGGGACGTTCGGCGGTGCCGAATACCTTGCGCCGCACGCGGCGGTGTCTGCGGTGGACTGATTCTTTGCGAGTAAGCTTCATGTTTACTTCTTACCTGTTTTGCCTGTTTTACCAGCTTTGCGACGGACGACTTCGCCGCTGTAGCGAATGCCTTTGCCCTTGTAAACTTCGGGCGGACGCACCGCGCGGATGCGGGCTGCTGTGTTGCCTACGAGTTCTTTGTCAATGCCGGAGACAATGACGTTGGTGTTGCCTTCAACTGCCACTGTGATGCCTTCTGGAGGGGGCATTTCAACTGGCTTACTGTAACCGACGTTTAAAATCAGGTTCCGTCCTTGAACCTGTGCCCGATAACCTGTGCCGATAATTTCTAGGCGACGCTGAAAACCTGCGGAGACACCTTCGACCATGTTGGCGACTAGGGTGCGGCAGAGGCCGTGCAGTTGTCTGGCGACGCGAGATTCGTCTCGGCGGGTAACGAGTAAAGTCTCACCTTCGAGTCCCATGACGATTTCGGCTGGGATTACTCGGGAAAGTTCACCTTTAGGGCCTTTGACGGCTACTTTTTGACCGTCTAGGGTGATGGTGACTTTGGTGGGGATGCTAATCGGACGCTTGCCAATTCGCGACATATTTTTTTGTCCTTTGTTTTTAGTTATTAGTCCTTGATTATTAGCCTTTAGTTATTAGTCCTTAGTGATTGATTCTTGAGTCTGTTTCCAATGACCAGTGACTAATGACTAATGACTAATGACTACCAAACATAACAAAGCACTTCACCGCCCAAACCTTGGCGTCGGGCTTCTCTATCGGTCATAATGCCGCTGGAGGTGGAGATAATGGCAATGCCAATTCCTCCTAATACTCTGGGCAGTTCTTTGCGGTTCGAGTAAACGCGAAGTCCTGGTTTGCTGACTCGCTTAAGTGCCGTGATAATGGGCTTGCGAGTTTTACCTTTGTACTTTAAAGAAAGCACTATAGTTCGCTTAATCCCTTCTGGTTCTGCTTCTTCAAATTCGCTGATAAAGCCTTCGTTTTTGAGAACTTGGGCGATGCTACGGGTCATTTTTGTAGCTGGAATCTGTGTTGTTTGGTGGCGCGCCATGCAAGAATTGCGAATGCGCGTCAACATATCTGCTATGGTATCGTTAGCTGCCATCTTTTGCTTCTTACTCTAGTGCTTAGTTGTCCCGGAACGGCATTCCCATTTCTTTAAGCAAGGCACGTCCTTCTTCGTCGGTATTTGCTGTGGTGATAATTGAAATGTCCATGCCTCGAATTTGATCGATGCGGTCATATTCTATTTCTGGAAAGATTAGCTGTTCTCTCAGACCCAAGCTGTAGTTGCCGCGCCCGTCAAAGCTTTTGGGACTGATGCCGCGGAAGTCGCGGATGCGGGGGAGTGCGAGGTTGATCAGCCGATCGAGAAAATCGTACATCCGATCGCCACGCAGCGTTACCATCACGCCGACTGGTACTCCTTTGCGGATTTTGAAGCCTGCGATCGCCTTTTTCGCCCGCGTCACCACGGGTTTTTGCCCGGTGATGATGGCAATTTCGCTGAGCGACGAATCGAGTGCCTTAGCATTTTGAGATGCTTCTCCCAAACCGCGGTTCACGGTAACTTTGACGAGTTTGGGAACCTGATGGATATTAGTATATTGAAACTGATCCATCAGTTTCGGAACGATTTTTCCTTGATAAAGAACTTTGAGTTTGTCCGGCATAGTTTTTGTGTTTCGTTAACTGTCCCTGGGCTTGGTCAGGGAATTGTTCTTTGTCAGTTGTCAGTTGTTAGTTGCCAGTTGTTAGTTGCCAATTAATGACTAAGGACTAATGACTAATTATCCAGAATTTCTCCGGTTTTTTTGAGTTGTCGCAGTTTACGGCCATCCTCACTAAATGTATAGCAGACGCGGCTGGCGATTTTCTCTTTTTCGGAATAGTGCATCACATTTGAGCTGTGAATGGGAGCCTCAAATGTGACGATTTTTCCCGATTCCCCTTCTTGTTGGGGCTTGACGTGCTTGGTTCTGATATTTACGCCTTTAACAATTACTTTGCTGACTTTAGGATATGTCTTTAAGATTTCTCCGACTTTTCCTTTCTCTTTGCCAGTAATTATTTGCACGGTGTCGCCTGCTTTGACGTGCATTCTGTAGCGCTGCGGCTCGCTAGTTGGTTTACCCTTTTTTCCGTACATTTTAAAGTACCTCTGGGGCTAAGGAAACGATTTTAGTAAAGTTTTTGTCGCGGAGTTCGCGGGCGACTGGCCCGAAAACGCGAGTGCCTTTGGGGTTGCCTTCGGGATTGATAATCACGGCGGCGTTGTCGTCAAAACGAATGCTCATGCCGCTGTCGCGACGTAAAGCTTTGCGGGTTCTGACAATAACGGCTCTGACGACATCGGATTTTTTGACTGCCATATTGGGGATGGCGTCTTTGACGACGGCAATGATGACATCGCCGACTCCGCCGTAACGGCGGTTGCCGCCTCCCAATACGCGGATGCACATGAGCTTACGAGCTCCGCTATTGTCGGCGACATTGAGGTATGTCTGGGGTTGAATCATGGTGATTGGGGAAAAGGTAATTTGATGCTTACTAACTGCTAACTGCTAATTGCTAATGGATGGTCGATCGCTGGAGAAAGCCGATCGCACTACGCGAGCAATTAGAAATTAACTGTTAGCCATTTTTTGCACCGAAAATCTCAGCAACCATCCAGCGTTTGGTTTTGCTCAAGGGGCGAGTTTCGGTGATGCGGACGCGATCGCCCGATTTGCACTTATTCTCTTCGTCGTGAGCTTTGTAGCGCTTGGTGCGGACTACAATTTTGCCGTATTTGGTGTGGGAAGAGCGGTTTTCGATTGCTACCACGACGGTTTTATCCATCTTGTCGCTGACTACTACGCCAACTCGTTCTTTAACTGCCATAGCTACCTATCTTTGTTGTGCGATTGAGTTTTTTTGAGCTGCTCACTCTGGGCTGACTTCGGTTGGAGCTGCTTCTGCGGCTGCTTGAGATGCGGCTAATTTTTCAGCAGTAGCTTGTGCATCAGCAGCGACTTGGCGCTCGCGTTCAACTGTCATCAATTGAGCGACGCGGTGTTTGGCGTGCTTGAACAGGTGAGGCTTTTCCATGCGGCCAGTAGCTTGCTGAAGCCGCAATTCCATTAGTTGGCGCTTGACGGCTAAAATTTGCTCTGCTAGTGCTGCATCGCTTAATTCTCTAGCTTCTTTAATCTTGGGCAAAGACATAATTGTGTGCTTTCTCGTTAGCGGTCTAGTGACGACAGAATTGTCTAAATCCTGAAGGTCGAAGGACAGAAAAGTGATGAATGGCAGATTTTAAATTGCTGTAGCCCTTTAAAATTTTAACCAATGCCGACCTAATTCTACCTTCGATTATCACGATGACGGGTCTTCCGCGCGGGTGATGAACTTGGTTTTAATCGGTAATTTGAAAGATGCTAAACGCATTGCTTCGCGGGCAATTTCTTCGGTTACACCACCAATTTCAAACATAATCCGGCCGGGTTTGACCACGGCTACCCAAAACTCAGGTGCGCCTTTACCGGAACCCATCCGGGTTTCTGCTGCGCGCTGGGTGACTGGTTTGTCGGGAAAAATGCGAATCCAGATTTTGCCGCCCCGGCGAATATAGCGGGTCATGGCGCGCCGTCCGGCTTCTATTTGGCGGGAAGTGATCCAGGCGGGTTCGATCGCTTGGAGTGCGAAGTCGCCAAAGCTAACTGAGTTGCCGCGGGTGGCAATACCGCTCATTCGCCCGCGCTGTTGTTTGCGGAATTTTGTTCTTTTAGGGCTTAACATGGCTAGGGAATTCAGTAATTGGTAATCGGTATAGCAGACAGCACGAACTTACTCGCCCTTCGCTGTCAACTGTCAACTGTCAACTGTCAATTGACTGTTAGCCTTCGTTCGATCGATCTTCAAAGTTCTGACGGCGGCGCTTTTGTTTAGTCCGGGGCACTGCTGCATTCGGTGCGGATTCTTGTTCCTGTCCGGGAATAATTTCGCCTTTGAATACCCAAACTTTAATACCCAGAATACCGTAGATGGTTTGAGCGGTGCAGTAGGAGTAGTCGATGTCGGCCCGCAGCGTGTGCAAGGGGACTCGGCCTTCGCGCGTCCATTCGGTACGGGCGATTTCTGCGCCGTTGAGGCGTCCGCTGACTTGAATTTTGATGCCTTGGACGCCGACTTTTTGAGCGCGGGTGATTGCTTGGCGGACTACTCGGCGGAAGGATACGCGCCGTTCTAGTTGCTGGGCGATGTATTCTGCGATCAGCGTGGCATCTGCATCTACTCGTTGAACTTCGACGACGTTGATGCGAATTTGGCGATTGCTGCCAAGTTGTTGTTGCAAACCGACGCGCAAGGTTTCGATACCTGCTCCGCCGCGGCCTACGACAACGCCCGGTCTGGCGGTGAATACTTCTAGGTCGATTTGATCGGCTTTGCGTTCAATTCTGACCGAAGAAATGCCAGCATTGCTGAGGGTTTTGCGGACGTACTTGCGAATTTTGAAGTCTTCTTGCAAGAGTTCTGGATAGTTTTTCGGGTCAGCAAACCAGCGAGAGCGGTGCTCTTGGGTAATGCCGAGGCGAAAACCAATTGGATGTATTTTTTGGCCCATAATATTTGATGAGTTAATTGGTAATTGGTAATTGGTAACAGGGAAGGAAGAAGGAAGAAGGAAGAAGGAAGAAGAAAGAAGTAAAAAACAACTGTCTGCCACTCCGTGATTTCCGTGCCTTGAAGAAAAGTAATTGGTGATTACCTATTTTTTCTACTTTAAGCTGTTTATTACCTATTACGTTTTCCCTGGTTTAGTCTTCTGCGATCGGAGCAACTATTACCGTAATGTGGCAAGTTGGCTTGCGGATTTGGTAGGCGCGACCTTGAGCGCGTGGTCTAAAGCGTTTGAGGACTGGGCCTTGGTCTGCGTAAGCTTGAGAGACTACGAGCTTGCTTTTGTCCAATCCTGCGTTGTGTTCGGCGTTGGCTACTGCCGATCGCAAAACTTTGACAATTGGTTCGCAGGCGCGGTAGGGCATGAATTCGAGTAAAATCAGCGCTTCTTGGTAGCTTTTGCCGCGAATTTGGTCGAGGACTCGGCGCACTTTGAAGGGCGATGTTCGGATGTAACGGGCGATCGCCTTAATTTCGGATGTGGTATCTATAGCCATTTCGATTTGGGTAATTGGTAAATGGTAATTGGGGAAAAGGTAATTGGTAATTGGGGAAAAGTTTTTCCGCTTACCTATTACCTGTCACCTAATTAGGCTATCTTTTGGCCTTTTTATCACCACTTTTCGCGTGACCTCTAAAGGTGCGAGTGGGGGAGAATTCTCCGAGTTTGTGACCGACCATTTGGTCTGTCAGGTAGACTGGGACGTGCTGTTTGCCGTTGTGAACTGCGATCGTGTGACCTACCATTTGGGGCAGGATTGTGGAAGATCGCGACCAAGTTTTAATTACTTGTTTTTGGCCTGCGGCATTGAGCTTTTCGATCTTTGTCATCAGATGATCTGCGACAAACGGGCCTTTTTTTAACGATCGAGACATGATTTTGGTAATTAGTAATTAGTAGTTGGAATTGAATTGGGAAGAAAGTTGCAGGAATAAAAGAGCACGGAAAACTTTTTCGTTGTTCCTTCTTCCTTCTTCCTTCTTCCTTCTTCCTTCTTCCTTCTTCCTTAACTTTGTCTGCCGCCCTTGCCACGCTTGGAAGATTTGCGGCGGCGCCGAACGATTAAAGAGTCGCTGCGCTTGTTCTTGCTTCGAGTCTTGGCACCCAATGCTGGTTTTCCCCAAGGACTGACTGGCCCTGGACGCCCGATGGGCGCTCTGCCCTCGCCACCACCGTGCGGGTGATCTACCGGGTTCATGGCACTACCACGAACTGTTGGTCTGCGGCCTTTCCAGCGGGTGCGACCGGCTTTACCGAGGCTGACGTTTCTCGCGTCTGTGTTGCCAACTTGACCGATCGTAGCGTAGCAGTCGGCGCGGACTTTGCGTTGTTCACCGGATGGCAGTTTGAGGGTGACGTAGGTACCTTCTTTTGCCATTAGCTGAGCGCTGGAGCCTGCGGAACGGACGATTTGTCCGCCTTTACCTGGTACTAGCTCGACGTTGTGGATGCTGGTACCGAGGGGAATGTTTTTCAGGGGTAGGGCGTTGCCGATTTCGATCGGCGCGTCTGGGCCTGAGACAATTACTGTACCGACGTTTAAGTTGAGCGGGTGCAGAATGTACCGTTTTTCGCCGTCTTTATAGAACAGGAGGGCGATGCGGGCGTTGCGGTTGGGGTCATACTCGATCGCCTTGACAGTAGCAGGAATGCTGTGTTTGTCGCGGCGGAAGTCGATCGTTCTATAAAGCCGTTTGTGACCGCCTCCCCGGTGGCGACAGGTAATGACGCCTCGGTTGTTGCGGCCTTGTTTGGTGTGCTTGTTGCTGGTTAGAGACTTTTCTGGTTCTGATCTCGTAATTTCAGCAAAGTCCGAGACGGTCTTTTCTCGGGTACTAGAGGTATAAGGTCGGTAAGAACGAATGCCCATAATCGATTTTAGATTTTAGATTTTAGACTTGGGATTTTGGACTTTGCGGTTTTAGATTTTAGATTTGGGATTAATCAGTTAACTTGCCAGTTTCCTAGATGGGGAATTTGCACTAGCTAACTGCAATTCTTTAATCTAAAATCTAAAATCCAAAATTGGCTAAACTTCTGGGAATAGGAGTTTGCGGATCGAGTCTCCGTCTAGCAAAGTGACGGTTGCTCGCTTGTAACAAGGTTTAAAACCGACGAATTTACCAACTCGACGCTTTTTGCGCGGCGGGTTTTGGGTGTTGACAGCGGTGACTTTAACCTTAAATAGCTCTTCGATTGCAGCTTTGATTTGAGGTTTGGTCGCTTTCGGGGCTACGTCGAATGTGAATTGATTTAATTCCATCATTCGGGTAGCTTTCTCGGTGAGAATCGGACGCTGGATCAAATCTGCGTAGTCGCGGGGGTCGATTTTACTCACCGTAAATCTCCTGAATTTTAGCTATGGCTGTAGATGTAACGATAATTTTGTCAGCCGCAAGAACGTCGTAAACATTCAGGGAAGTTGCCAAGATGACGTTGACTAATTCGATGTTGCGTCCTGACAAGTAAACGTTGAGTTGCGGTTCTGGCAAGATTAACAGAACTTTTTTATTGGAGTCGATACCCCAACGGGCGATCGCACTCAGCAGTTCTTTGCTTTTCGGTCTCGGAAATTGCTCTGCAAATTCTTCAACCACAATCATGTCTTCGGTACGACTGAAGAATGCTGTCCGCAAAGCGAGACGGCGTTCCTTCTTGTTCATTTTGACTTCAAAGTCTCTCGGTTTTGGCCCGAAGATGACACCGCCGCCACGCCACAGTGGAGAACGGATCGAACCTGCTCTGGCTCGGCCGGTACCTTTTTGACGCCAGGGTTTGCGGCCACCGCCTCTGACTTCCGCTCTCGTTTTGGTGCAAGCATTGCCTTGACGGGCGTTATTCATTTGCCGCGTCAATGCTCTGTGAACAACGTGAGACGCATTTTCTTCTTTGGCTACGCGAAGCTCTAAAGTTGTTTCTCCAACTTCTTCGCCTTGCCAATTTCGCACTACACAGTTAACCATATCTTTTGTCCTTTGTCGCTTTGTGTTTGTTGTCTGTTTTTGAGTTTTCTGTTGTCTGTTTTTAGTTGTCTGTTGTCTGTTGTCTGTTATTAGCTCTTAGTTTTCAGCTTTTAGTTCTTAGTTATTGCTGACTGCTAACCGCCAACTAATGACTAATGACTGCTGACTACTGACTACTGACTACTGACTACTGACTACTGGCTACTGACTAACGTCCTACTTTTTTCTCAGGCACAACATTGACTAAAGCGCCAGCTTTTCCGGGAACTGCTCCCTTAATTAGCAACAGATTCTGCTCTGTATCCACCCGGACAATTGTGAGTTTGCGGACGGTGACTTGAACGTTGCCCATACGTCCCGCCATTCTTTTACCGGGATAAACACGACCGGGAGTTGTTCCAGGCCCGATCGATCCAGGTTCGCGGTGATTTTTAGAACCGTGAGACATGGGGCCTCGTTTAAAGTTGTGGCGCTTTTGAAAGCCTGCAAAACCTTTACCGATGCTTGTACCGATGACATCTACTATCTGTCCCGGTGTAAAGGCATCAGCGTTTAGCTGTTGGCCTAATTCAAAGGAACTGGTGTCTTCCAAGCGGTATTCCTGCAAGTGGCGCAATGGATTCGCCCCCGACTTGGCAAGATGTCCCAATTCTGGCTTGTTGAGAGCCTTTGGTTTGACTTCACTGTATCCAATCTGAATGGCACCGTAGCCATCAGTTTGTTTTGTTTTGATTTGAGTTACTGTACAAGGCCCTGCTTGTATGACGGTGACGGGGATTGCTCTCCCTTCAGCGTCAAACACTTGAGTCATGCCTAGTTTAGTGCCAAGAATGCCTACAGACACGGATTTTTCTTCCTTTTGTTTACGCAAGAGGTTTCGGATTACGAAGTTTACGTCAATCCGCTTGCTCTTGTGCAGAAACATCTATTTCAGTGTTTCCGCAATTAACTGTTATCAACCAACAGCTTTCCTCGGTGTTTAAAATTTGAATTTTAAATTTGGGAGCTTGTGGAAGTCTTGCAAGGGTTGACATTCGAGGCTTTTTGCCTGTTTTATCTCCGACTTTTATTTCGGTCTTGCTTATTTGGGCTAGGACTTGAATAGTAATCTACTCAGTATCCTTGACAGCGCCAACTAATAACACTACATGAAGTGTTTGCAGTTTGTCAAGGCCTATCTTGATAACTTTTCGCCTCAGCTTTAGCATTTATAATACTTTAAGCTCGCTCTCCTGCGATCGACCAAATGTAAAACCACAGGCAAGACAAATTTATGGGACTGATTACCACTGGTGCGGATATGATTCGGGATTTGGAAAAGTCGGGGTCGCTGGCCCTGTACGTTCCTTTAGAGGGAGGATTTGAGGGGCGCTACCTGCGCAGGCTGAGGGCAAAAGGCTACGGTGCGTACACGATTACGGCGCGGGGCTTGGGCGATTTGGCGATGTATTTGACGGGGATTCATGGGGTGCGGCCGCCGCATTTGGGCAAGAAAACTACTGGCAACGAAGGGGCTGTGGGTTATACCTACTACGTGCCGCCGATGTTGCAAACTCAATTAGATAATTTGCCACCGAAAGCAAAAGGACTGGTACTCTGGATTATTGAAGGGCAGATTTTGTCTAGTCAGGAAGTTGAGTATTTGACTGTTTTGCCGACGCTAGAACCGCGAGTTAAAATAGCAGTAGAGATGGGGGGCGATCGCACTTTTACCTGGAAGCCGCTTAAAGATGCTTTAGTTGCAGCTTAAATTCCGGTATTGGCGATCGCACATCAACTAAAAAACGCAGCGAGCAAATCAAGCTCAACAGCTTAGGCTCGCTGGTTTTGCTCTTTTTGGGAAAAACTTCTTAATTAACAGGAAAAATAATATGCTTCAGAACCGCGATTATACAATAATCATTGACAAAAGCGGCAGTATGTACACGAAAGACCAAATGGGCGGGAAAAGTCGCTGGGCGCTGATGCAAGAATCGACGATCGCACTGGCGAATAAATGCGAAGAACTTGACCCTGATGGCATAACAGTTTATTTGTTTTCCGGTCGTTTCAAACGCTACGACAACGTAACAGCAGCTAAAGTCGTGCAAATATTCCTAGAAAACGAACCTTCCGGGACTACAAATTTGGCGGCGGTTCTCCAAGACGCTCTGAACAGTTATTTTCAGCGCAAAGCATCCGGTAAGACTAAGCAAAATGGGGAAACAATATTAGTGGTGACGGACGGGGAACCGGACGATCGCAAAGAAGTAATGAAAACGATTATAGAAGCATCGCGGAAGCTCGATCGAGATGAAGAGCTGGCGATTTCCTTCATTCAAGTAGGGAATGCCCCAGAAGCTACTAAGTTTCTCAAGATATTGGATGACGAACTGCAAAGCGCCGGGGCTAAATTCGATATCGTTGATACTGTGACGATGGATGATATTGAAGGAATGACCCTGACGGAAGTATTGCTGAATGCAATAACTGATTGAGAAAGCGGTTTATTCAGTTGACAGTTGATAGTTGACAGTTGACAGTTGACAGCTTGAGGGCGACCTCTACCTAGAAGGAAGAGGATTGGAGTGATGTAATAGTCTGCTTTTAATTTCTCCCTACAAGGGTTCCGGCTTTAAACCAATTCTTTCTGGTCAACTTCGCGCGATTGTATTTGTGTTAGTTGGCGCAACAGCATTTTTTAGGGGGTTTTAAGTCATGGAATCGATCGATCGCCTGTTAGCTGAACTTAAGGCAGAATATCAAGCATCTCAAAAAAAAGCTGAGTTGAAAAATCAGCCACCAGTGCCAGCCCAAGCGCCTTTGCCACCAGCAACAGTGCGGTCAAATCCAACAGTTAAAACATCAGATCTAAATTTGTATGCTGGTACTTTAGACAAGGATTTAGCCCAAATTAAGGCTGAGTACGAAGCACAAAATAAATCTCAGGAAGTGGCTGCACTGGAACCGCTTAAGCCTGAGCACGAAGCACAAAACAAAGCTCAGGAAGTGACTGCACTGGAACCGCGGCCAGCCGCAAAGGTTACGCAGCCGGAGTTGGAAGTACAAACGCACAGACAAAAAGTTAGGCAAGCTCAAGTTTGGCTGAAAAATTTGGATAAGAATTCCGATGAGAGATATTGGTTCGATCAGTTTGCTTTTAAGTATTCTTCCAGGATAGATGCGGCGATCGACTATTTGCAAGTTGTGAATGAGTTTGATTGAGATGCAGACGGCGGTTGAAACCGCTTCTTATCAAACGATGTCCGCCTCCGCTGACTGAAGAAAATAACGTCATTTTAACCGTTGAGTAGACCTCTTGCAAAAGTCGCAAACTATCTGCGTTAAATCTGCGGTTGACTTATCAATCAAAGATTTATACAATCTTGTCTAATCTTCAACCCGCGGAGGCGGGTTTTGTTTGTATAGACGCGGTTTCAACCGCCCGTTCTTCTTTTAGCACTGATGTAGGATTCAGTAGAAATAGAGCCCCCTTTTTTGCTGTATCTTCAGATAGCTTAATTTGTGTAAACTCAACAATACCTTCAGCGATAAAAGAATCTCTCAATTCAGCTTTTTCTCCGCTGTTAAAACCTGTTTCATAAAACACTTCCCGAATCCCAGCAGAAATGACTAATTTCAAACAATAAATGCAGGGTTCTAAGGTGACGTAAATGCTAGCACCAGCGGTAGATATGCCATGTTTTGCAGCAGCGGCGATCGCATTTGCTTCAGCGTGAACCGCCCGCGACGGCAAAGTTTTACTAGCATCGCAACTGCTCAAACCGGGATAGCAGAAGCCTTGAGCCGTACAGTGTAAGGATCCTGACGGCGAACCGTTGTAACCCGTAGCTAGCACTTGCCTGTTTTTCGTGATTACCGCGCCGACGGGAAAAGCCAAACAAGTCGATCGAGTAGCAGCTAATTTTGCTAACATTAAAAAATATTCGTCCCAATTTGGTCTGTGAGGTGGTTCGTAGTTGTCTGGTGTATTGTTCATTTAAAATTTAGAATGAGAACTTTATCGCAACGAGAATTTATTGTCAGAGTCCAGTTGATCCAAATCCCTTATCTCCCCTAGAACTCGAACTTAACATTTTAATTTCTTCAATCTCAACGCGAATTACTGGCGCTATTACCATTTGAGCAATTTTCATGCCTCTTGTCACCTTAAATGAAGTTTGACCGTGATTGATTAAGATCACTCCGATTTCGCCTCGATAGCCCTCATCTATTGTACCTGGTGCATTGAGCACAGTGATTTTGTGATTGAGAGCTAAACCACTTCGGGGACGAATTTGAGCCTCAGTTTTTTCAGGTAATTCTATGGATATACCTGTATGAATTAACTTACTTTCTCCGGGATTAATTTCTAATTCATCTATAGAAAATAAGTCTAGTCCAGCATCAGATTCATGGGCGTATTGGGGAATTATCGCTAATTCATGGAGTTGCAGAATTTTTAATTTCATTTTGTTTGCTGTTTGCTTGATTTTAGTCAACCTGAAATTTTCTTGTTTGAGATACCCGACTTTTTACACACAAAGCTCAAGAAACCGGGTTTTTTACAGATATTGAGGGTTTTTAGCTAAATTTGCTTAAAAAACCCGGTTTCTGGCCTACGCAATTAGCCAGAAAAGGCAATCATCTTACGGGGCTAGCCTTGCTTTTCCCAGACGAGTAGCTGTGTACCACTTAGCTATGCCCGGAGCCCAACTTTCAAAATGAGGCCACATCATTTCGCAGAGTTTTTGAATTTCAAGTTGAGCATTTTTCTTATTTCTCAAATCGGAAAAATGCAGAAAAGACCTTAAATTGAAACTGACTACAAAATGCTGACGATAATCAAAGGGTAATTTACCTCTGGCGTGTTCCTCGGACATCCCACCATCGAAGTCAATTTTGTAACGTTTAGCAGCTTCTAGACACCACTCTAAATCTTTTGCTCTTTGTTCAGGAGAATAGTAATATTTTTTGCCTTCCCGGTCAGTATAATAATCTACTGGACGCAGGTAAAAAATATCTTCGATATCTTTTTTGCCGACAGCGGCATCAAGAAATTGATTACCTGTGTACCGCAGAGATTGAACATCAAATGATACTCCGACACGATGAGTTCTCGCCTGCTGCATGACGCTGTGAGGAAAATAGCCGCAATTAAAAATAATTTGGGGATGTTCTAAGGGGCCGTAATGCCCCCGATCGCCCGCCAGGAGCCTTTTAACAATTACTTCGCCACATTCTGCCTCAGATGGCCACGAATCCCGCTCGTCAAATACAAAGTTCTCAGTATAGTCTTGATGGAGTGCAGCATAAACTACTTGCTGAGGATTTGGTGTTTGAGAAATAACTTCTACTCTGAATCTCTCCATGATATTTTATTTGTGTTCCCAACAGTAGTTTGAAATTGCAACATCCTAGATTGTTTCATATAATAGCATTTATGGCAAGTTATTTTCATGCTAATAATTCGTTGACAATTATGCTAAAACCTGAAAGTATAGTTTTGGTGTTAACAACTTCATCCATATTAAACAAACGCCAGCCTTGACCTGCATTCACAAATACTGACACGAAACTCCACTCAACAGCCAGGTTAGCGTTATACTTGGTTGATTCAGATAGAAGATGTAGCATCCACCGTGACCGACGAAAACCTTTACCTCAAAATATTTCTAGATCCCATAAAAGTATGCAGACGATACAAGCCTAAGTTTGGACTGGGCAATAAAGAACAAGGGCTAGATTTGGCAAGATTTTTATTATTATACGGAGAAGACCCGTTTTACTCCTGGATCGGTCTTGACTCGGATTTGATGTATGCTGCCCATAAAGCCGCTGGTGGGATGACCTCGGTGTACAGACAGGTTGGCAAAGGCTGCGAGAATCTATTCAGACAGATAATTATCGATCGCACAGAATACCAAGCTCCAGAATACGCCCTGTGGTCTTATATTACAAAAACCAAAAACGATAAGAATAAAACCTTATCCTTACGATGCGAGACTAGAAGTTGCCAAAATTCAGAATCTTGAAGTTAAAGGAAAAGTCATTCAGTGGATAGCAGACTATAGCAGTTTGCTCAGTGTGCCTGCACCAGCGAAAGGCGCAGTTTTTGAAGTTCGGCAGGGATATAAAAGTAAAGATAGCAAGAGACAAAATGCTGACATAGATAATATTGCTGTGGCTTGGGCATACGGCTATCTACCAGTTTTTGCAATTTTTTCCTCTCAGATTGATGCAGATTTATTACTACGCTATCGAAACAATCGTGGGGGAATAATTATTGGCACGACATCAGGCAGTAGTCAAATTTCGCTGTTTGCTTTTTGTAAGGAAGTTTTAGGCTATGATTTGGCAGACTTCTTTCGCCAAAATTCTGAGGCGATCAAAAGCGAAGTTTACAGCACATTAGAAATTCTACTACGCGCAGAGTAATGATATCTACTATTCAACAAAGATCTGACTATACTTTCAAAGCTAATCGGAGTCTTGGGCGGCACGGGTGGCTGCGGCTGACTCCCGCCTATGGAGTTAAGCTTGTCGAAAAGCTTTTGGCTAATGTTGGGACAGAGGCGATCGTTCTTGACCCTTTTTCTGGTACAGCTACTACAGGACTTGTTGCTGCGGAACTAGGACACCAAGCATTTTCATTTGACATTAATCCGTTTCTGATTTGGCTGGGAAATGCTAAGTGCCGGAACTACTCCGAAGACTGTTTAATAGATATTCGCAAGCAAGTAAAACAAGTCCTCAAAGAGTACAAAATTCTGAGAGTACGCGACAACTGGACACCAAAAATATTTCATATTGAACGGTGGTGGTCTAGTGATACTCTCAAGCTTTTATCAGCTTTGCGAACCGCTTTAGTTAATCACTTTGGAGAACCGGAAGAGCGTGATGAATATAATAGACCTCTTGCAAAATAATTTTATGATATAATGGAAAGTTTTGCTTTACTGGATTGAATCCCAACTCTTAACTTAT
>NZ_JAUBVR010000037.1:0-14375 GCF_036705955.1 Microcoleus sp. A6-C6
CGACTTGGCCGCTGGTGAAACAATTCCAGTTGCTTTGGTTGCTCCTTCCATCAACGGTTAATTTTTAACCTGAGATAACAAAAAGCGCTCCTAGAAATAGGGGCGCTTTTTGTTTGGGAAAAAATATTTTTATCGCTCTGATTATTCCTTCTATCCGTTGCGTCGGTTAAATTCGCTACATTCATCTTTTTTTCCTTTTTCCATCAATGTCGATCGGTTAAATCGGTTAAATCCGTTAGCTGGGTTAAATTCGTTACATAACCCGTTGCTAAATTTCCTTTCATCCTTTAATTTTTTATGACTACGATAGAATATAGCTACTAGGCCGATCGAGATAAATGTCACATACTCCACGCGCGAGAGCTCATATTATGGTCTAGGATGCCCATAGTCGGATTCAGAATATGTTGGGCTTGCCGTATAGTGTTCGCTAGCAGTAGTGCAATTGTGTCAATTCCAGAATCTCACCATAGACAAATGTAGCTGATCGGGAGTCGCTCCTCACCGTCCCAAGCGCTCTATCTGTAACGAGGATTTGTATTATGAAAGATGGACAAGAAGTACGCCACGTCTCCAGAACAGCAGTCATTGCCGGTGTTTGCGGGTTGGCTTTAGTGACGGGAGGGGGCATTGCCTGGTGGACGGCGAACCGTTCCCCAACCGCAGACACGCAGTCTTCTGCTCCGACAACCGCTCCGGCGCTGTCCCCAAGTCCTGCGGAATCCCCTGCTGTAATTATCCCCGTACCCCCACCAAATGCTGTGCAAGTGCCGCAGCAGGTTCAGACGCCTCAAGCTCAGAGGCCTACCTCTGTGACACCGCAGGCTCTGGCGCCGTCGCCACAGCCAAAGCCTTTGCAGCAGGCTGATGCCCAGACAGTCCAAGTCTACTGGGTTAAAGGTGCGATCGGCAAATTTGAGGCAGTTCCTACAAAAGTAGCTGTCAAACAAGCCGATCAGGCTGATGCAACTTTACAAGCTGCTTTTAACAGTTTGTTGGCAGGGCCGAAGGATGCAACTGTTTTTAGCGAAATTCCTAAAGGGACAAAACTCCTGAGTTTGAGTGTCAAAAATGACGAAGTTTATGTCGATTTGTCGCGTGAATTTACTGCGGGGGGAGGCAGCAGTTCAATGACGAGTCGGTTAGGGCAAGTTATCTATACAGCTACCAGTTTAAAACCGAATACTAAGGTTTGGATTTCGGTGGACGGCAAGCCTTTGGAACTTTTGGGTGGCGAAGGTTTGGAGGTGGCTCAACCGAGTACCCGCCAAAATTTTGACAAAAATTTTCCCCTTAACTAATACCAATTTGGAAAATCAATGAAACAATATTGGTAGGGTGTGTCGAAGAAAGAGTGTACCAAAAAAAAAGACGGAAAATCTTACAGCGAGGCAAAGCGCGACAATATTTGAGTAAACAAACTTAAACTCAAGTATTGTAGCAAGGATTTTTTAAATTGGTATAATTTTTGATTCATTAGTTATTAGTTATTAGTCATTAGTTAGTAGTCCTTAGTCATTAGTCTGAATGCAATAAATAGGGATTTATAACTGATAACTGATAACTGATAATTTATGAAATCATTGACCTTTGCATCGGAATAATAATTTTTGGAGTGCAATGCGAGCGTGCAGCCCGCTTCGGATTGCGGAGCCTCCCGTCTCGCTCGCTTGCAGGGTATAATTCCTTAGTTACCGGATTTGATATAACCCATGACTGATTACTACGGACTACTGACTATGGACTACTGACTAATTTTCAGTGCTTTGTAGTCAGGCTAAATTCCCGAAAGTGCAGGGCTTGCTGTTCGATCCGGGTGGCAAGCCGATCGCACACCATAGTACACAGCTCGAAAACTAACTCATCTTGCACCTTATAATAAGCGGATGTCCCTTCACTCCGGCGAGTGAGTATACCAGCTTGGAGCATGAGTTTTAGGTGCTTAGAAACATTGGCTTGACTCGTTTGAGTAGCTTCCACCAACTCTTGCACGCACTTTTCGCCGTCGCGAAGCAAGTTCAAAATTCGTAAACGCATTGGCTCGCTCAGAATACTGAAATACTCAGCAACTTGTTGCACAACCTCGTATTGCGGGACAGGCTGGGATGACTTCATCAAACTCACCGGGGAGAAGTGATCTCGAAATATTAGCATTTATTCTGTCCATCACAATAAAGTAATGCTTCAATCCGGATTAATTCGCATTAAAATTTGACCGTATTCGACAGGTTCGCCATTTTGGACTAAAATTTCCATGACTTGACCGGACACTTCATCAGCATCAATTTCGTTCATCAGCTTCATAGCTTCGATAATACAGACTGTCTGACTGACTTTGATACGATCGCCCACATTGACAAAAGGTGGCTCATCGGGAGCAGCAGCGCGATAAAACGTTCCTACCATCGGCGAGATAATTGACACCCATTTGGTATCGACAGGAGGAGAGACGAGAGCAGGAACGGCGGTAGCAGGGGCTGGTGCAGGAGTGGCCGGAGTCGCGCCTGCATTTTGGCTTGGGGCATCCGGTGATGCCGCGGTGGGGCTAGAAACAGAGCTGAGGGCGATCGTTGGAGCGACACTTGCAGCCGCAGTGAGCGCAGCAGCAGTGCCTGGTTCGCTGACCAGAACGCCTTTGCGTACAGTCAGTTCAAGTTCCCCACTTTTTAACGTCAGTTCCGAAATGCCTGTTTTGTCTAAAACAGTCAGCAGTTCGCAAAGCTGGTTTAAGTCTAATTGCACAGTAGATTCAAGGGTAATTAAGAATTTAAAATTGAAAAAATTGGAGACGGCGAAGCTAGGAAACTTCACCGATTTTGGAGGTAAAAAGGAGATTTTTTGAGATTTAAGCGATGATTTTTTAGCTATTTAACTAATAAATCATAACTCAAAACTCAAAACTTAAAACTCCCTTTTTCTCCGTCTTTGCTACTCTCGGCCGAGGTACTTGTCTTCACGAGTATCAATCCGAATGCGTTCTCCTATCGAAATAAATAGGGGAACCATGATCTGAGCTCCGGTGGAAAGGATAGCCGGTTTACTACCACCGGTGGCAGTATCTCCTTTGACTCCGGGATCGGTTTGTGTCACTTCCAAGACGACAGAATTGGGTAATTCCACTTCCATGATTTGGTCATTCCAGCGAAGGATACTGACTTCCATCCCTTCATTCAGGTACTTGACACGCTCGCCTATTTCCTTAGCTGTGAGGCGGCTTTCCTCGTAAGTTTCCATATCCATAAAGACAAACTGTTCGCCTTCTTTATAGGTATGCTGCATCGCGCTCTTTTCGAGGTTGGCTTGAGGCAAAGATTCGCCGGCCCGGAATGTGTGTTCCACTACGCTGCCGGTTTGGACGTTTTTTAATTTTGTCCGCACAAAAGCGGAGCCCTTTCCGGGCTTGACGTGGAGGAATTCGATAACCCGCCACACGCTGTTATTCCATTCAATTGAAACACCTGGTCGAAAGTCGTTACTGGAGAGCATATAAATTTTTGCGGGCAATCCCGTCGCCACGTAGGCGCGGGGGAACTATAGTCAGTCGATTTTAGATTTGGGATTTTAGATTTGAGATTCACTCGCAGCTTTGAATCTGGGAGATTGAACCTTGGTCTAAAATTTTGATCTCTCCACGACAGGAGTCTGGGGATTGTATCCGTTTTTGAGCGGGGTCAGCTTCAAGCCGCAGTCTAGCTGATGGCATCAAAAAGCAATTGGCAATTTATTTTACCGTTCAAAGGGAGCAAGTGCTTTACAGAAAGCTAAAAACCTCTGTCAGTTGAGTGAGTTCGGCAAGGGATGTAATGGATAGAAGGCGATCGCGCGCTGTGGGAAGATAATAGAGGCAATAAAAGTTAAAGATATGTTGCATTGGACTAATTTCTCGATCGATACGTGCAAGCGCTGGGTCAAGACCGGTGCCTTAGCACTCCTGCTGTTCGCACTCTCCCTGAGTTTCAGTGCAGTTTCCTATGCCAAACGTCCCAGCAGCAGTATGCCTGCGGGGAATCCGATTAGCGATGGCCGGGCGCTACTGCGTTTCGCGCTACCTATTGACAATCCTACTGTGCGTGAGTTGCAAATCAGTCTCGAAGACATTGGCAACCACATCCGTTCTAAACGTTGGGGGCCCATTAGCAGCGATGTCAACAAGGCTTCGAGGATTCTCAACCTGCGAGAGTCGGACATTTTAAAGAGTATTCCTGAGGCGAAACAGCCGGAAGCTGAGGCGCTAGTTGCACAAGTCAAGGAGGGAGTTGCCGAACTTTCCACCGCTGTTGAGGCTAAAGACAGGGAAAAAGTTATTGAGTTGAAGGCCAAAATTCTCGGTTCGGTAGGCGAAATCGAAGAGTTGATGGTGACAAAGTTTCCGTTTGAAGTGCCTGCTAAGTACGCTAATCTGCCTCAACTGAAAGGGCGCGCTACTGTGGCTGTGGAAACGGATAAGGGGAAAATTACTGTTGTGGTTGACGGTTACAGCGCGCCGGTGACTGCTGGTAATTTTGTGGATTTGGTCGATCGAGGTTTCTATGATGGTTTACCATTTATTCGATCGGAAGAATCCTACGTTTTGCAAACGGGAGATCCCGAAGGCAAGGAAGTGGGCTTTATTGATCCAGGTACTGGCAAATACCGAAATGTGCCGCTGGAAGTGCTTGTTAGAGAGGACAAGGAACCTGTCTATGGGATTACTCTAGAGGATGCGGGGCGTTATCGTGACGAGCCTGTTTTGCCTTTTTCAGCTTTTGGCGCTGTGGCGATGGCGCGCGCTGAAGCCGATCCCGACAGCGGTTCTTCTCAGTTTTTCTTTTTCTTATTTGAACCTGAACTCACGCCCGCTGGTCTGAATTTGTTGGACGGTCGGTATGCTGTTTTTGGTTACATGATTGAAGGAAAAGAGGTTTTGGATAAACTGAGGCAGGGAGATAAGATTATATCTGCTAAGGTGATTAAAGGAAAGGAAAATTTGGTTCAACCTCAAGTTTAATCGGTGACGGCGATTGAAATCGTTTCTTTTCAAACAAAGACGGCGATTGAAATCGCTTCTTGTCAAGCAAAGCCCGCCTCCGCGGGCTGGCAGAAATTATGACAAATAAAGACGGCGATTGAAATCGCTTCTACACGAACAAAGACCGCCTCCGCGGGCTGGAAGAAATTATGACAAACAAAGACGGCGATTGAAATCGCTTCTACACGAACAAAGACCGCCTCCGCGGGCTGGAAGAGTTAATCAGACAAGTTCAACTTTAATCAAATTCATTAATTTCTACGTCGTCTGCTTGGTTATTAAATCTAGAAACTCGATCGCTAATATGGCAATTTTAGAATTTTTATTGGTAATTGGTTTGGGCGGATTCGCAGGCTTGTTGATTGTCAACAATCTGAATGAAAGCAAGCAAAAGCGACAGTTGGATGAGGCTTTTTATTTGTTGTTGGAAAATCAAAACAGTCAAATGTCGCTGATTCAGTTAGCCGCCAGCGCTAGGGTTGAGGCTGAAGTTGCTCAGCAGTATTTAAACCGACAAGTTAAGATTTTTTCTGCTGTTTTAGAGGTGGATGATGAAGGAGATACTTTTTATCGATTTCCTAGGTTGCGCTTGCCGCCAAGTTCTGGTAAGGAATGGTGATGCAGTGGACAGTTGACAGTGGACAGTTGACAGTGGACAGTTGACAGTTAATCTTTCCCTATAAGTGTGGTTAATCTCCAGTATGCTATAAAGTTTTGTAACAAATCGACTGTCTCTGCATAAAAAGTCGATCGACACCCAGATAGAGAGATAGAGAGATAGATACATAGGCAACTTGTTTTTGTTCTCTTCTGTGCAAATATGCCAAAATCTGAGGTGCATGATATGCAAAAATTCAAAAAAAGGCTTGAACAAAGGGACTGGGGATCTTTTGTGCAAAGTTGTCTGTCCTTGACAGCTTTCACCGTCTTGGGATTTAGCGCCGTTGAACCGGTAAATGCCGCCACGCTGCATACTGGTTTCGCTTCCTATGCCGTTACCGACCTCGGCCAAACCAATGCCTACGGTATAAGCAATTCTGGACAAGTGCTAGTTAGTAATGGTGTTGCTGGGGTGTGGGAGAACGGTCAGATAACTGAAATCAAAGACACCACTTGGGCTTACCAAATGAATAGTTCTGGTCAAGTCGTGGGTCGTTATCTGGGTGAAAATTGGACGAATAATGCCTACGTGTGGGAAAACGGTCAAAGGACTGACCTCGGTTATTTTGGTGGTATCAGCAGTCTGGCTAGCGACATCAATGAGGCTGGACAAATAGTTGGTTGGTTTAAGACTACACAAGAGAAATTTAATCCCTTTTTGTGGCAAAACGGCGAGATGATCGATTTGGGTACTCTTGGTTTCAATGGAGGAGCTCAGGGTATCAACAATCAAGGACAAGTAGTTGGTTATTCGGGCCTGGCTTTCGGCATAACTCATGCTTTCCAATGGGAAAATGGCAAGATGATTGACCTGGGAACTCTTCCAGGAGATAACGACAGCACAGCTTATGATATCAATGATGCTGGGCAGGCAGTTGGTGCTTCATCAAATAGTACCCTCAAGCAAAGCCATGCTACTTTGTGGTCAAACGGTGAAGTTACAAACCTCGGTACTCTCGGTGGTAATATGAGTGCTGCGATCGCCATTAACAACAAAGGACAAGTAGCAGGCTTTGATACCGTTACTGGTAATGGCGGGCTGAATCACGGTTTCATTTGGGAAGATGGTCAAATGGCTGACCTCAATAGTCTGATTGATGAGGAGTCAGGGTGGTTTTTACAAGAAGTCAGCGGCATTAACGATAGGGGTCAAATTGTCGGAAAGGGCATTAACAGTGCAACTGGAAAGCAGCATGGTTTTCTGCTAAATCCGATTTGCGGTACTTCTCAGAGAAATCCGTTGTTACCTGATAGTTTTGAGGATGGTTGGCATAGTTTTAATAATGTTGTCAGCCGTAAATGGTTCGATCCGCCGACGGCTGCTGGTTTTACTTTCAAAATAGGCGATACTGCGGCTTCTGGCGGTAGCGGTGGGACTGGTGATGGGTGCATTGTTGACGAAAGTGCGATCGCAATTACTCCCAATCCAACGGAACCATCGCTATTTACTAAAATTCTCGGTCTTCCCAGCGGCATTGATGCTGACGAACTTTTCAGCGTCTTAGTTGGCGGCCAAGAAATCGGCAAATTCAAGCCTAATGAAGTAGTAGATTTTGTCGCCTTACTCGGTTACGGTGTTTCGGAGTTTAGCGTCACTGGCATTGATGCAGTAATTGACCCGAAAAATCCTCTAGCTTTCCCGATTAAATTGGAATCTAATCGAGATAAGTTCTCTTTCAAGATGCGGGCGATGGATGATGCTGAAGCTGTTCCCGAACCTTCTGAGATTGCGGGGATAGTAACTTCGGCTGCTTTTTTTGCTGGTTTGTTGCTGAAGCGGAAGCGGAAATTAGCGGCGATTGGATCGGCGATTGAAATCGCTTCTACACACACGAAGTCTGCCTCCGCCGACTAAGAAATCATGTTAGATTCTCGAATCCTCAAAGAATTCGAGAATCTAGTATTATATTTAGGTTTACTTGTCAAATAAGTTGATGTCCGAATTGTTCATATCTCTATTCTCTTCCTCTGCGCCCTCTGCGCTCTCTGCGGTTAAATAAATCCAAAACACTCATAAACAATAGTAGATAAAATCAAATATAATAGTATCAAATTAATAAAAAATTCTCTATACTATGCTGATTAAAGATATCGGAGAACAAGGTCTTTTAAGAATACTACAAAAATTCTGCCCCGCCGAAATTGTGGGTGATGATTGTGCGGTACTTCCGACAAATCCTGACCAATCTCTGGCGGTGACGACGGATATGTTGGTGGATGGTGTGCATTTTAGCGATCGCACCACAGGCCCTTATTATGCAGGCTGGCGCGCCGCAGCCGCGAATTTGTCGGATCTGGCCGCGATGGGTGCAACCCCTCTGGCGGTGACGGTAGCCCTGGCTGTGAGTGCGGATACGGCTGTGGAGTGGGTGGAAGAGTTTTATCGGGGGATGACGGCTTGTTTGGAAGTGTATCATACGCCGATCGCCGGTGGGGATGTGGTGCGATCGCCCGTGGTGACAGTTGCGATTACTGCTTTTGGGGAGGTTGAGTGCGATCGTACCATTCGCAGGTCAAATGCGCGATCGAATTGGGCGATTGTGGCGACTGGGTTTCACGGAGCATCCCGCGCGGGATTAGAATTGTTGTTGAATCCAGAATTTGGGCAAAATCTGGAAAAGGGCGATCGAACTTCTTTAATTCTCGCTCATCAGCAGCCTAAACCGCGACTGGATGTTTTGCCGATTTTGTGGGAAATTTTAGATGCTACGGGTGAGTTTTCGATTGCTGGAATGGATAGCAGCGATGGTTTGGCTGATGCGATTGTGCAAGTTTGTCGGGCTAGCGGTGTGGGTGCAAAAGTCGATCGCGCGAAAATACCAATTCCCCCTATTTTAAGGGAAATCGTATCAACCGAAACAGCTTTAGACTGGGCGTTGTACGGCGGCGAAGATTTCGAGTTAGTGTTGTTTTTGCCGATCGCCCATGCTAAGCTATTGGTCGATCGAATCGGTGATGGTAGTGCGATCGTGGGAATCACTACCGAAAGCAGCGATATTTTGTTGAGTGATAGCAGCGGTATTTATGCTGATGTTGGCTTAAAGATCGATCGAGGATTTCAACACTTCTAAATTCTCTCTTATTTCTTATCTCTTAGTCCGCGGAGGCGGACATCGTTTGTGTAGATGCGGTTTCAACCGCCGAGTCTTTCTAAGTTTGTGTAGACGCGGTTTCAACCGCCGAGTCTTTCTAAGTTTGTGTAGACGCGGTTTCAACCGCCGAGTCTTTCTTCTTCCGCTTCCAGTAAAATATCATTAACTGGTAGACTTTGGGAATCGGGCAATCTCGGAGGTTGAAACTTGCGCCGAAACCATCTCAACGGATTAATCTTCCACGCACCATTAATCCGGGCCACCACTCCAGAAACCACGATTACAACCAAGAGACTCAACAACAGACTAGCTACAGCCGGGTGAAGCACATCCCCTTTTTGAGGTATTTTGAACACTATGGGTTTCTCGATATAATTGGCAACCGCAGACACCACAAGGCCTCCAGCCCCTAATCCAGTACCCCATATTTGAATAGTTCTTTCTAAAGAGCGATCGATTTCTGCTTGTTCAATATCTACAATCCCCGCCACCAAATCCACCGCAATCTTAATCAAATCAGTACCATGTTTAAAATAGCCTAAATCGCCCTGAATTTGTCGTTGAAAATACGGACAACTTCTATCAATAAAAAACTTAAATGTTCTTAAATCTTCAGTTGACATTTGCCATTTATCACAGATTTCAGATAGTTTTTCCTGATAGTTATAAACATGAATATTTATCGTATTATTAAAATTTTCTAAACCTTCTAATGCTCTTTGATAATCCAAGCTTTCTAAAAGTAGATCTTTTAGTTTCCTTTTTAGATATGTTAAAGACTT
Organism: Microcoleus sp. A6-C6; assembly: GCF_036705955.1. Classification (NCBI taxonomy): domain Bacteria; kingdom Bacillati; phylum Cyanobacteriota; class Cyanophyceae; order Oscillatoriales; family Microcoleaceae; genus Microcoleus; species Microcoleus sp. A6-C6. The sequence goes on from NZ_JAUBVR010000037.1 coordinate 9,543, forward strand.
ATCAATATCAACATTTTTTGGGTTGTCAACATCATTTGGCACTCCAACCTGAGTTACTTCAGCAATTTTTGTTTCTAAACTTTTGATCGTATCCTCAATCTTAGCATATTCCTGCTTCAGTAAATAATGATTTTTGCGACTATCAATAAAAGCCTTAGTGATTTTATGGCGGTAATAAAACAGTTCAAACAAACGTTGAACAATTTTCGCTAGTTTTTCCTCAATCTCATCGTCAACCCGATAAACAAAGACTTGTAATTGACTTTTGATCGAACTATACTCAAAAATTGCAGAACCCAGTAACTTAGTATCGCGGTAAAAAGGTGGACGCACAGATGCTTCTGGGAAGAGATTCTTTAAACAGTCATCCGCAACTTGGCGGAGGTATTTTTTAGTGAGAGGTTGATCGGTTGGTAATTTGTAGGTTATAAAAATAGTCTGTCCCAGCCAATCTTTATAACTATCAGCAAGCATGAGATTATTAACATTAAAATCTTTTAATTCTGTGATTTCTATGCCTTTATTTTCATCAGTTTCTGGGCTGCCAATTCTAGCTAAAATTCCTTCACTATCCTCCAGAAGGCAAAACTTGAAGGAACCATCAATTTTATTTGAATGCGAAAACTTTTTTGCTCTAGTTAGGGGATAACCGAGGTTAGCTTGGGAAAAAATTAGCTCTTTTTCTTGGCTGAAATGTTGCCAGATACTATTAGCCCAAGTCCAGATTGAGTTAGCTGCTGTTTTGCTGCTTTTTTTGCTGAGTTGGTAGCTGTAGATATAGACTTGGGGATGATCAATTTTTAGCATCGGCAGCAGAGATATTTGAGGCTTCTTGAATGCGTTTTTTCAAATTTGCTTCTAGCTTTTCGATATCGGGATATTCATTTTTTACCGTTTCATAACCAGGTGTGATTTCTGGTTCGGCATCATCTAAATTTTTTCTCTTCAGACCTTTAATGTCATCTCTGACCTTTGTAAACTCTCTATAGAGTTTATTGATAGCATCTTCCACAGTATCGTTATCAGCACCAGATTCTGCTAATGGGAGGACTTCGGCGAGCAATCTTTCGATGAAAGGGGGAGTAAAAATTGCGGGGGCGGTGGTAATGGCGTTATAAATTTGGGACAAAATATCGACTTCATTCATGATTTTACCTCAGAAGTAGTTTGAATTGAAAACCGATTAAAGTATACTTTAGTTTGATGAATTTGGTTCGGATTGCTCTTGTTGAGATTCGGTGATAGCCTCTACTACTTCATATACAGTCCAGTCTAGAAACATAGCAATATCTTGTTTAGCTAATCCCCCACTAACCATTCTCAAAACCGCAGCTTTTTCTCGTTGTTTAATTTCAGATTTTACTTGTTGATCTTGAGCGATAGTCGCTGATACTTCAGTTACAGGTAAGTCTAGGACTGTAGCAATATCTTCTACACTTAATCCTAGACTATAAAGTCTGAGAGTTATAGTTTTTTCTCGCTGTTTAGTTTGAGCGTATACTTCGGCTTGTGCTTCTTCAAAAAGATCTTGATAAACTCTGCCTTTCTTTAAGTCACTCCGGTGAAACATAGCGGCAATCTTCTCTCGGAATTTTTGCGGTAATTTGTCAACAATTCACTTGTAAGGTGCGTCAGTCTTAGGTTGGTACGAAAAATCAGGATTTTCGCAACTGACGCACCCTACTAATTTTAGTGTACGTTGATTAATTTTGCTCGGCTTGTTCAGGTTGTTCTTTTTGAGATTCGGCGATAGTCGCTGCTACTTCGGCTACAGGTAAGTCTAAGAATGTAGCAATATCTTCTATAGCTAATCCCCGACTAAAATTTCTGAGAATAGCAGCTTTTTCTCGTTGTTTAGCTTCGGCTTGTCCTTCGGCAAAAACGTCTTGATAAAATCGGGTTTGTTTTAAGTCAGTTAGGCTAAACATGGCGGCAACTTCCTCTCTGGTTTTTTGGGGTAATTTGTAAACAATGATGATTTCTAGTAAGTTGATGAAGTTTTTTCTGGCTGTGATATCCGATATTTCGGTTTCGGCTTGTCTGGCTAAGTCTATGGCAAAGTTTTCGGCGGTGTTGTCTGGTTCTATTACCAGTTTTAGCACTTTTATGGGTAGAGATGCTGTTTCTGATGCACTTAGTTCATCGATGTAAATACGGGTGATTTTTGGGAGTGCCAGCATTTCCTGAAAGTGGATGTTGCTTTCTCTTTCGGTTTGCCGATTTGGGTAGATGACTACCAATTGCCAAGGGTGCGGCGGTTGGTATTGTTTGAGATAGATGAATAGTTCGGCAAACAGACGATAGTAGAAAGTTGGATCTGGTTGAAATTGGACTTCGACAATGTAGAATGGTAGTTGAGGATCGGGGATGATTGGTAGAAATAAACCGTCTAGGCGAAAGGATAATTGTTTGACCTCTTGGGATGTAAATTGGTATTGGTTGGCACTATCGGCTGATAGGCCGAGAAGGGCAAAGAACACAAAGGGGAATTCTTGGAAGATGTTGTAAAATATGCTATCGGTTTTCATCGATCAAATTAAATCTTTCTTTGAATTATACCCCAATACGATACGCCAACCATAATCACATTATAATCCGATCGCACAAAACGCTGCCCAATGATAAACATCACCGTAGGGTTGTTCATCATCATTGTAGCCTTTTAATTCCTTGAGTATGGGTTTTTTCCGATCGCCATCGAAACTATCCGAGTCCTGCACCCATGATAGCAAATCTGAGGTCGCGGCAGACTTAAACCAGCGCTGGGTATCGTGGAGGGCTTTACCGATGCTCACTCCTGGTTTGAGCAATTCATAGAATTTTACCATCATCAAGGCGGTAGAGAGGTCGTTGACAGCCCACAGACTGGCTAGGGTTCCCATTGCACCGGCGTGGATAAATCCTGTCGGTAATCCAATATAATCGGAGCGATTGTTGGTGTCAATTAGCGCCGTTTCGCAGGCGGAAAGCACGACTAGGCGGCAATGTTTGAATTGCAGTAGTAATATGTCTGCTAATGTTAGGCATTTGTCAATGTCCGCTGTTTTTCCGGCGCGCCATTCCACGTAACGATCAGAACCCCCTAAATCCCCCTTGCTAAGGGGGACTTTGATAACTACTTCTTGCTCCCCCCTTAGCAAGGGGGGCTGGGGGGGTTCTTGATTGGAAACAACGGAGACTTTGATAACTTCTTCCTCTTGCTCCCCCCTTAGCAAGGGGGGCTGGGGGGGTTCTTCCCCTACGATGCCGCCAGACAAGATTAAAAACGATTTTAGCGGATCGTCCGCATTAAAGGAGCCGTGACAGGAAAAGTGCGCGCAGTGGGCGTTTTCTAACTGTTCTAGATACTTTTCTAGGAGATTTGTTTTACTCGCTTCATCGCCGGGGAGTATTTGACTAATGGCGAATTTGGGGGCGATGCTGGCGACTTCTAAATCGGTGTAGCGCAGATCGGAGGTGGGGTTTTGCAGGGCGAGGAGTTGGTCAAAGTTTGGGTGGATGGTAATCTGTTGCAGGAGTTGGCAACTGGGGGCGTATTGAATGCCTTCGAGGTATTTATCTAATAAGAATTCGCCGTCTGTTAGGGGTAGGGCGTGGAGGGGGAACAGGTGCAGCAACCAGTGGGGAATTAGGATTAAGCGGGTACTTGATGGCGGCAGTATTGTGGTGATTTGGAGGATGTCTGCGAGGCGCTGGAGCCAGGTAGCAAGTTGCTTTTGCCAGTCGGTTTTGCTTGTTTTGTAGGTGGCCCGGTATTCATTACCTAAGTCGATTAATTCAGCGCATTGACGATTCCGATGCACTGTCAGCACGTCGGGGTAAGTGATGACAAAGGTGATGATTTCTGCGTCGGTGATGTACCACTCAATCAGGGCGGTGTTGGGGGTGAGGAGTTGGGTGATTTCGCTGAAGGTGATGGGTGTTAGGGTTTTGGGGATTTCCTGTTTTTGGGCGATTAGTTCGGCAAGGTTGCGGGCTTTGTTGGCTTCGGCATATTCTAGTGCTTCTTGGTTGCTTTTGCGATCGAGGCATATTTGCACCATGCCTTTGTAGAGTTTATCCCACTGCAAATCATGTTTTTGCTTGGTTTCATCGCCCGATTCCAATTCCCGTAATTTGGAGGCTCTGACTATGGCAGTTTTAAAGGTATCGTAGGCACTTTGGAGAGTTGCTGCTTTTTGGTTGGTATCTGCTGGTTTTTCTTGGTTGATGCAGGCTAGTTTGTCCAGATAAGTCCAGCCCAAATTATTTAATGTGTCTACATTATCGATCGGGAAATCCTCAAGGGTACGAACAGTTAAAGCAGAGTCATAAAACTCGATCGCCCGTTCCAGATTTTCGGCCCGGGAACCGTTTATCCTGGAATAGTAGGCATTAGCTAGGTTATTTTGAGTCTCTGCCCATTTTTCAGGTAAATCCTCAAAGGTACGAACAGTTAAAGCAGCCTTAGAAAACTCGATCGCCCGTTCCCGATTTTCGGTCCGGGAACCGTTTATTCTATTTCTGTAGGCCTCTCCTAGGTTATTTTGAGTCGTTGCCCAATATTCAGGGAAATCCTCAAGGGTACGAACTGTTAAAGCAGCCTCATAAAGCTCGATCGCCCGTTCCAGATTTTCGGCCCTCGAACTGTTTATTCTGTAAAGGTAGGCACCAGCTAGGTTATTTTGAATCCCTGCCCATCTTTCACGGAAATCCTCAATGGTATAAACAGTTAAAGCATCCTCATAAAACTCGATCGCCCGTTCCAGATTTTCGGCCCGCGAACCGTTTATCCTGTAAAGGTAGGCACCAGCTAGGTTATTTAGAGTCGTTGCCCAATCTTCACGGAAATCC